>NZ_MOMO01000269.1:0-8535 GCF_009933855.1 Pseudomonas sp. SG-MS2
CCGCGAGGTTCTCACCGTCAGCCAGCTCAACGGCCGCGCCCGTGTGCTGCTGGAAGACGTGTTCCGCAGCGTCTGGGTGGAAGGCGAGATATCCAACCTCGCCCGCCCGGCCTCCGGCCACATGTACTTCACCCTCAAAGACAGCGGCGCCCAGGTGCGCTGCGCGCTGTTCCGGCAGAACGCCACACGTGTCCGCCAGGCCCTGCGCGATGGCCTGGCAGTGCGTGTGCGCGGCAAGGTCTCGCTGTTCGAAGGCCGTGGCGACTACCAGCTGATTCTCGACACCGTCGAACCGGCCGGTGACGGCGCTCTGCGCCTGGCCTTCGAGGCACTGAAGGAAAAGCTCGGCGCCGAGGGCCTGTTCAGCGCCGAACGCAAAAAGCCGCTGCCCGCCCACCCGCAGCGCATCGGCATCATCAGTTCGCCCACCGGCGCGGTCATCCGCGACATCATCAGCGTGTTCGGCCGCCGCGCCCCGCAGGTCGAACTGAACCTGATCCCAACAGCAGTACAGGGCCGCGAAGCCATTGCGCAGATCGTGCGCGCCATCCGCCTGGCCGACAGCCTCGGTTTCGATGCCCTGATCCTGGCCCGTGGCGGCGGGTCGCTGGAAGACCTGTGGTGCTTCAACGAAGAAGCCGTGGCGCGTGCAATAGCGGCCTGCGTCACGCCGATCGTCAGCGCCGTGGGCCATGAGACCGACGTGTCGATCAGCGACTTTGTCGCCGATGTGCGCGCCCCTACGCCCTCTGCCGCCGCCGAGCTGCTGGCACCCGACAGCAGCGGGCTGCAGCAGCGCCTTGAAGGGTTGCAGCGGCGCCTGCTGCTGCGCATGCAGAACCGCCTGGCCCACGACCGCCTGCGCCTGGAATCGCTGACCCGGCGCCTGCGCCACCCCGGCGAGCGCTTGCGCCAGCAGGCACAGCGCCTGGACGACCTGGACATGCGCATGCGCCGCGCCTTCCTGCAGAGCCTCAACCAGCGCCGCGAACGCCTGGCGCGCCTCGACACACGCCTGGCCGCGCAGCATCCGGGGCGTACGCTGAAACTGCTCAGCCAACGCCTGGACAGCCTCGCCGAGCGGCTGCCGCGGGCCATGCGCGAGGTGCTCAAGGACCGCCGCCAGCGCTTTCAGGCGCAGTTGCAGACGCTGCAGGTGGTCAGCCCGCTGGCGACCCTGGCACGCGGCTACAGCATCCTTCTCGATGAGCGTGGCCAGGCCATCCGCAGTGCCGAGCAAACCCGCAACGGCCAGCGCCTGACTGCCCGCCTGAATGAGGGCGAATTGCAGGTGCGGGTCGAGGACAACCACCTGACTCCGGTCACCCTTTCCCTACTGGACTGACACATGCCCCGCCTGTTCGCCCCTCTGCTTGCCCTATCCCTGTTGTTGCTGGCCGGCGGTGCCCAGGCCAGCTACATCACCCGCACCCTGAACAAGCCTGTCCCGGGCGGCGTTGCCGTGGTCGATCTGGGCCGGGCGGCCACGGCGCCGAGCGCACGCTTCGACGGCAAACCGGTGCTGGTGGTGAAAGAGCAGGACAACTGGCTGGCCATCGTCGGCATTCCGCTGACGCAAAAGCCCGGCCCGGCCCTGCTGACGCAGGGCGGGCGCAGCCTGCCGTTCAGCGTGGGCAACAAGAAGTACCCCGAGCAGCACATCACCCTGAAGAACAAGCGCCAGGTCAACCCCAACCCCGCCGACCTCAAGCGCATCGACCGTGAACTGGCCGAGCAGATCAAGGCCTACCGCAGCTTCAGCCCGAACCTGCCGAGCAACCTGGTCCTCGACAAGCCCGTCAGCGGCCCGCTGTCGAGCAAGTTCGGCGTACGCCGCTTCTTCAACGGTGAAGAGCGCAACCCGCATGCCGGGCTCGATTTCGCGGTGCCTGCTGGCACGCCGATCAAGACACCGGCCAATGGCAAGGTGATCCTGGTGGGTGATTATTTCTTCAACGGCCGCACGGTGTTCGTCGACCATGGGCAGGGCTTCATCAGCATGTTCTGCCACATGTCGAAGATTGATGTGAACGTGGGGCAGCAACTGCGTCGCGGCGATGTGGTGGGCAGGGTTGGCTCGACCGGGCGGGCGACCGGGCCGCACATGCACTGGAATGTCAGCCTGAATGATGCGCGGGTGGACCCGGCCATCTTCATTGGTGCGTTCCAGCCCTGATACCGTAGCGCCTTCATCGCCGGCAAGCCGGCTGCCAACCCCTTCCGGGAGCTGGCTTGCCGGCGAAGAGGCCAGCACCCTCGCCTCCGTTAGCTTGATTTGCGCAATCAAAAAATACAGCGCAATAAGCTCGAATCCCGAGATAAATAACAGCCATAAAATCTCGCCATTTAGCTTTTTTTAAGCATTTATCTCAATTTTTCGCCAGCGCTTGCCATCCCTCACCCCACTGGTTAGGGTTGAAGGCATGAAAACCTTCAGCACCCTCATCCTGCTCCGACAACATCGCAGCCTCTGCCTGGTCAGCGCCCGACTACCAGGCTGATCGCGTCGCCTCGCCTCTTCATCTCGTTATCGCTCGGCAGGCCCGATCTCGGCCGCACACAAAAGGATTGCTTCCATGACCATGCTCAAAGACCCTTCGAAGAAGTACCGCGCCTTCCCGACCATCGACCTGCCAGACCGTACCTGGCCGTCGAAGACCATCACCGAAGCGCCGATCTGGTGCAGCTCGGACCTGCGTGATGGCAACCAGTCGCTGATCGAGCCGATGGACTCGGAGAAGAAGCTGCGGTTCTGGAAGACCTTGGTGCAGGTTGGCGTGAAGGAAATCGAAGCCTCGTTCCCGTCCGCCTCGCAGACCGATTTCGACTTCGTGCGCACCTTGATCGAAGATGGTCACATCCCGGATGACACCACCATCCAGGTGCTCACCCAGGCCCGTGAAGACCTGATCGCGCGCACCTTCGAATCACTGCGCGGGGCCAAGAAGGCCATCGTCCACCTGTACAACGCCACCAGCCCGTCGTTCCGCCGCATCGTCTTCAACCAGGACAAGCAAGGCGTGAAAGACATCGCGGTGAACGCGGCCAAGCTGTTCGTCAAGTACGCCGCCCAGCAGCCGGAAACCCAGTGGACGTTCCAGTACTCGCCGGAAACCTTCAGCGCCACTGAGCTTGAGTTCGCCAAGGAAGTCTGCGACGCGGTCATCGAAGTGTGGAACCCGACGCCTGAGCACAAGGTCATCCTCAACCTGCCGGCCACCGTGGAAGTTGCCACGCCGAACATCTACGCCGACCAGATCGAGTGGTTCTGCCGCAACATCAGCCGCCGCGACAGCGTGATCATCAGCCTGCACTGCCACAACGACCGTGGCACCGGCATTGCTGCCACCGAGTTGGGCCTGATGGCCGGCGCCGACCGTGCCGAAGGCTGCCTGTTCGGCAATGGCGAGCGCACCGGCAACGTCGACCTGGTGACCTTGGCGCTGAACCTCTACACCCAGGGCATCGACCCGCAACTGGACTTCTCCGACATCGACGGCGTGCGCAAAGTGGTCGAAGAGTGCAACCAGCTGCCGGTACACCCGCGGCACCCGTATGTCGGCGACCTGGTCCACACCGCGTTCTCCGGCTCGCACCAGGACGCCATCCGCAAGGGCTTCGCCAAGCAGCAGGACGGTGAGCTGTGGGAAGTGCCGTACCTGCCGATCGACCCGGCCGACATCGGCCGCAGCTACGAGGCGGTTATCCGCGTCAACAGCCAGTCGGGCAAAGGCGGCATCACCTACCTGCTCGAGCAGGAATACGGCATCAGCCTGCCGCGCCGCATGCAGATCGAATTCAGCCAGGTGGTACAGGGTGAAACCGACCGCCTTGGCCTGGAAATGACCGCGCAGCAGATCTACAGCCTGTTGCACAAGGAATACCTCCAGGCCAACAGCCCGTATGCGCTGGTCAGCCACCGCCTGCAGGAAGAAAACGGCCACAGCGCCGTGGAAGTGGAAGTCGCCGGTGAAGGCGAAACTACCCTGCACTGGCGCGGCAAGGGCAATGGCGCCCTCGAAGCCCTGGTAGCCGGCCTGCCGGTTGCGGTGGAGATCATGGACTACAACGAGCACGCCATCGGTGCCGGCACCAATGCCAAGGCCGCGGCCTACATCGAACTGCGCGTGGCCGGTGGCCGCCCGGTGCACGGCGTGGGTATCGATGAGAACATCACCACGGCCAGCTTCAAGGCACTGTTCAGCGCGCTGAACCGCTCGCTGAGCCAGCAAGAGGCCAAGGCCGCGTAACTTGCCCCCCCAAAAAAGCCCGCATCTTTGATGCGGGCTTTTTTTTACCCTGGATTCACCAGTTGGACTGTCAGCCAGCTTAAACAACAGTTTAAGAAAAATCAGGCCCGTCAGTCAGTATGAGGACTACCCATTTTCACTTTCAACGAAGCGACTGCCATAGGTGCGAGCCCTAACCCTACGGGCACAATACCCGCAAGTATGGCTACAGCACTGCCAAAAGAACTGCTTATCAACCCTGCCAATGGGACAGAAAGCAGCATCGAAACTTTGAAGAGTGCACTGGTAATTCCGGTGACTCTGCCAAGCAAAGCCGCGGGTACCAGCGCCTGTCTCAATGTCCAAGCTGTAATGATCACATAGGCCCCAAAGAAGCCCACGAAAAAGGCTGACACATAGTAAGACTCAACCGTTCCTAGTCCAAGTGGCGACACCCCTGATGCAGCCATTCCAGCACTGCATGTACACACAGCAATGCGGGTATTTAATGCACGCATCATCCTCGGTGCGACTAATCCGGAAAAAATGGAACCCAAAGCATATGAAACCAAAAGGAATGGTGTTTCGCTGATATTGAATACCCCACTGTCCGCAGCACTCAGGAGCACGAAAAAAAGATAAATAGCTGTGAAGGCATTATTGCCCACGACGATATAAACAACATGCACCAGCGGCTTGTTTTGCACAAGCGCCCTATAGCTGGAGATAAAGGAAGTGGGGACAACCGGGGCGATGCGAGGCGGGAGTTCCAAAGAGGAGTAGCGATACAGAAAACTTGAAAGCAAAAAACAAATGGAAGCACCATAAAATACTACCACCGGATTTTGCAACATCAAAAAATATGAGACGGCGACGGGCGATAGGATGAGCGCACAGTGCTCGACGATAAGTAATCCTGCATTCATGCGCGGGAGTAAATCTTTATGGAGGATACGGGGTATCAGGCAAGCACGAAGATTGCTGAGTATATATATCCCGATGGAAATCACACTTAATAGAACAAACGTCTCTAACAACGTCCATCCCCCTCGCCGAATCGCATACAACGCCACATGACAGCATAGCCCCAGCGCGACCAAGAAACCTAAGGCTCGCGAGCGAACTCCATCCACAAGTCTCCCAGCCCAATAACCAAAGGCAACTGGACCTAAATAAACGGTCGCTCTTAGCAGCGCTGAGAAAACTTCATCCCCCGACCCACTTAGCATGCTTAGCGGTACGTAGATAAAAATCACCTGCGCTGCACACGCCTCGACAAAGAAAGCAAGAAGCAGACATGTTATTGCCTTTGATTGATTGTTCATAATTAACTAGTTACACATCAATCAACGAAGCGTAAATTGCGGCCAATCTACCGTCAACCAGCAGATTAGGTTGAATTGTCACCTGACAGTGACAATTTTATCTATGGAAGATCAAATGTAAAAAAACCATACAGGGCATTGAGTTTTTCACCAAGTGCGACTAAGACTGAATCAGCAACTCATCCACAACAACAAAAAACGGAGTTTGTGATGTCAAGAAAAAAAACTGTAGGAAGTTTCCGAAAACTATTATTCAACGGCAGGCTCGACCTGATTCTGGAGGCCCACAATGGGCTCTCCGCTAGAATAGTCGAGGAGACGGGCTATCCAGCTATTTGGGCGTCGGGACTCGCTATTTCCTCAGCGATGGGGCTTCGCGATTGCAATGAGGCATCATGGAGTCAGGTCATGGAGGTCGCTCAATGCATAGCTGACGCAGTAAATATCCCTGTTCTTTTCGACGGAGATTCAGGCTTCGGGAATTTCAATAATGTAAGGCACATAGTTAAGCGCCTGTCGCACTATGGGA
Organism: Pseudomonas sp. SG-MS2; assembly: GCF_009933855.1. Lineage (NCBI taxonomy): Bacteria > Pseudomonadati > Pseudomonadota > Gammaproteobacteria > Pseudomonadales > Pseudomonadaceae > Pseudomonas > Pseudomonas sp. SG-MS2. The sequence goes on from NZ_MOMO01000269.1 coordinate 6,084, forward strand.
TAGCTGGAGTTTCTTTAGAAGACAAACAGTTTCCTAAAATGAACTCGTTCGTCAGCCATGAGCACGCACTTAGTAGCGTGGATGAATTTTGCGGAAAGATTAAAGCTGCGCAGGATTCGAAACGGGACGATGACTTTATTGTTATTGCTCGTACAGAAGCATTGGTAGCCGGAATGAGTGTCCAGGCGGCTTTGAAACGAGCGGAGCAGTACTACGAAGCAGGTGCCGATGGAATTTTTATACACTCCAAAGAGACAGACGGATTCGACATATTGGAATTCAGTAAGTGCTGGGCAGGACGCTGCCCTTTGATAGTTGCCCCAACAACCTATAAAAACGTGTCGACGGAGCTACTACAGGAAGTTGGGGTCTCGGTGTATATATGTGCAAACCAAATGATGCGGGCCTCATTGCTTGCAATGCGAAATGCAGCAGCACAAATTCAGGCAGACAATAGCATCTGCAACATCGACAATAACATCTGTTCGCTCTCCGAAGTATTTCAACTTTTGAACTACGACGAACTAAAGGATGCGGAGCTGATTTATGCTCGACAAGAAAGCTAGCATGCGGGCTGCCTGCCACATGCTCAAAACAATCATGCTTGAATGTAAAGAAGTAAAGCTTAGCAACGGCGAGACACTCTTGGAGCACTCGCTTTGGAGTGCTCACCAAGCATTGACTGAGGGCTGTGCGGAAGAAGTGATTGTCGCAGCGTTGTTCCACGACATTGGCCATTTCCTATGCAACAGTGACCCGGAAATGACTCCATATGAAAAGGACTGCCAGCATGCTGATCTGGGTGCCCAATGGCTAAACCGATGGTTCCCTCAGTCAGTCTGCATCCCCATTCAACTCCATATCGATGCAAAGCGATACTTAATCACCGTTAATGAAAACTACAACGATCAACTGAGCTCGGGATCACTGTCAAGCTTACTTAACCAAGGGGGACGTATGACAAGCGAAGAAATCTTGGCGTTTCAAAACCAGCCATACCACCATGACGCGCTATCCATCCGAAAATTTGATGACACGCCGTATGACAATGGATTCGTGAATGCGTATTCAAGGTATGAAAAAATCATCATGGCCGTAATGAGGTGATGAATGAAAAGGACAATATTGGATGCTCATGTGCATCTGCTCATGTGGAAGCAGCAAGCAGAGCCGGATTGGAACTCAGTGAGCCAGACGCTGAAAGTAGCAAACTTTAATGAACTCGATGCAATCTGCATCACCGAACACATCGAAGCTGATGCTTACGAAAAACTGATGCTGGGTCTATTCTGCAGCAATCGCCTCGGTGGTAGCACGCAGGGAGATGGCTCAGTTATCTGTAACGGTGTCCTTGTGTTACCCGGTGCAGAGCTACATCTCGCGAACAATATGAACATTGGCGTGCATGCTGACCTGGAAACACTGCTGAGTCTTGATCGACGAGCGAGCGCGTATACCCTGGATACGCTTCATGGACTGCTAGAGAAGCGAGGCAGACCTTTTAAACTAGTAGCGCACCATATTTTTTGGCCAGGTAAGACATGCTCAGATCTTGAAGCTTTAAAACGCTGCATAAACGCGATCGAGGTCCCGGCCAAAGACCTCACTAACATACATAAATACTTGACATTAGCATCGACATTAAATCTCGACACTACAGGAGGGTCTGATTCTCACTCATTCATATCCATAGGCGCTTGTAAAACACTTATAAATGAAGATAACACGCACAGTCCACTCACCCTGAAAAAATGGCTGCACAGCCATCACACAACGCACGAACCGGATCGCGACTCATTGCGTTTAACTGCTTTGGCTAGGATCCATCGCCAAACCGACACAGAGAGAAGGGAACCATGAACAACAAAATAACGTATCCGCTCCATGAAGCCCACATTCCAAGCGACTACCTGAAGCCCGATGCTGCGCTCCCGATTTCTTTCTGGAGCCAGTCCGCCATGATGCGTCCCGACAGCAAAGTCGAAAAGGTTTACCTCTACCCCAAGCCTGTGGATTTTCGAAAATCCATCGACGGCCTCACCGCCCTGGTCGAGCTGGACATCAAAGTCGCCGTGTTCGACCCCGTACTTTTCGTCTTCCTCAATAAAGCCCGTAACCGCATCAAGGTGTTGTACTGGGAGCGCAACGGCTTCTGCCTTTGGCTCAAGCGCCTCGAAGCCGAACGTTTCAAAACTTCCCCCGACGCCACCGACGAAGCCATCGTCCTGACCGTCCAGGAACTTAACTGGTTACTCGACGGCTTCGACCTCTGGCGCAACCGTCCACATCAGGTTCTGACACCCCGTTTCGTTGCCTGACCCGGTATAATCCGGGGCATGATTTCCTTGCCCGACAACCTTCCAGACGATCCCGTACTACTCAAGCAGATGTTGCTTGAGGCCTACGAAGCACGCTTGCGCGAGCAGGAAGTCAACGAAGCCTATGCCACCCA
>NZ_MOMO01000270.1:0-9278 GCF_009933855.1 Pseudomonas sp. SG-MS2
GAGAGCAGCGGGGTACCTGTGGGAGCCGGCTTGCCGGCGATTGGGCCGGTTCAGGCAACCTCGATAATGAAGAACAGCTGGGCCCCAAGGCTAACCTCGTCATCGACCTTTTTACCGATCAGTTGCTGGCCTAGCGGTGAGCGCGGGGTAATGACCGTCACCAGTGCGTCTGCCTCGCCAATCTTCAACCCGGCCGCTTCCGGCCCCAGGAACACCTGCCGCTGAGCCCCCGCTTCATCTTCCAGAATCACCAGGCTGCCGATCTGTATCCCCCGCGCCGGGTCGTAGTCGCGCAGCACCAGTTGCTGGTAGATCAGCAGTGCCTGGCGAATCTCGGCCGTGCGCCGCGCCTGGCCGGTGGCCAGGTACGAGGCCTCCAGGCCAAGGGTGTCGTACTTGTTTTCGGCGATGTTTTCTTCGGCGGTGGCGGTTTCGTAGGCGGTTTGCGCGGCGCGGCGCAATACTTCCATGTCGGTTTCCAGGGCTTCAACGATACGCGTGAGCAGGGCGACCTTGTTCATGATCAGTAACAGAACTCCAGCACGTTGGCCTGGCTCTTTTCGGTCGGCGCAGTGCGGTTCTGCGACAGCCAGAACTGGCACTTGGGGCTGTTGAGGTTGCGTGGGTTGCCTTGCGCGGCCTCGGCCGCCTGCTGCAGCTCCTGCTTGTGCAGGATGGCCTTGTAGCGCTCGAACATCTCGTTTTGCGCATCCGCCGGTTGCGCCGGCGGGGCCGCGGGCCGGGCAAGGGCGGGGGCGACGGCCTGGGCCACCGGCTGTACCTGCTCGGGCCACAGGTGTACGGCCAGCCACAGGCTCAGCGCGATGGCCACGGCACCGAGCCATAGGCCCAATGCCACACACAGGGTCAGTTGCACAGGCTTGAGGGTTATTTGCAGTTCACGGTGGCGGGGCATGGCGGCCTCCTGGCAGGCGTTATGACGGCCATTGTCGCATGGCATCGGGCGGTTTTTCAGCGTTGGTGCTTTTGTCGGCGACAATTTAACCGCAGAATTCGTGATTTTGCGCAGGGCGAGGGCAGGGCACATGAACGTCACCTGGGACATTTTCTGCAGTGTCGTCGACAACTACGGTGATATCGGTGTGACCTGGCGCCTGGCCCGGCAGTTGGTGGCCGAGCACGGGCTGGCGGTGCGCTTGTGGGTGGACGACCTGGAGGCTTTCGTGCCCCTGTGCCCAGGCGCCGACGCCGGCGCCGCGCGGCAATGGCAGCAGGGCGTCGAAGTGCGCGCCTGGCCTGGCCAGTGGCAGCCGGTCGAGCCTGCCGATGTGGTGATTGGTGCCTTTGCCTGCCAGTTGCCCGCACAGTACGTCGAAGCGATGCGTGCCCGTTCCACGCCGGTCCTCTGGCTTAACCTCGACTACCTCAGTGCCGAAGACTGGGTGGAGGGCTGCCACGGCTTGCCGTCGCCGCAGCCCAATGGCCTGCGCAAGGTGTTTTTCTTCCCGGGCTTTACCGAGAAGACTGGCGGGTTGCTGCGCGAGGCTTCGTTGCTGGCGCAGCGGCAGGCTTTCGAGCAATCTGCACAGGCGCGAGCCGCCTTCCTGCAAGGGCTGGGTGTAGACGTGCAGGCCGAGGCGCAACTGGTCTCGCTGTTCGCCTATGAAAACCCGCAACTGGGCAGCTGGCTCGACGCATTGGCCACCGACACCTGCGCCACCCATCTGTTGGTACCGCAAGGCCGTATTCTCCCGGACCTGGCCAATTGGCTGGGCGAGCCGGGGCTCAAGGTCGGTGACGTGTTCCAGCGGGGGGCGCTGAGGGTGCAGATCTTGCCGTTCGTCAGCCAGGACGACTATGACCGCCTGCTGTGGAGCTGCGATTTCAATGCGGTGCGCGGCGAAGACTCGTTCGTGCGTGCGCAGTGGGCCGGCCGGCCGATGCTCTGGCACATCTACGTGCAAGAGGAAAACGCCCACTGGGAAAAGCTCGACGCGTTCCTGCACCTTTATCGACAGGGCCTGTCGGACGCTGCCGGCGAGGCAATGGTGGCATTGTGGCGCGCCTGGAACATGAACCACGATATGCACCAGGCCTGGCGAGGGGCCCGTAAACACTGGCCGGAACTGCAGCAGCATGCCCGTGAGTGGGCGGCGCGCCAAGCCGCTCGGCCGGACCTCGCCAAGGCGCTGGTACAGTTTTACCGAAATTGGCTATGATATGCGGCCTCGATTTTTATAAATCCATCCAGATTCGGATACTTCGTAATGAAAACTGGTAAAGAACTGAAACCCGGTACCGTACTGCGGATCGACAACGACCCGTGGCTGGTTCAGAAAGCCGAGTTCACCAAATCGGGTCGCAACAGCGCGATCATGAAGACCAAGCTGAAAAACCTGCTGACCGGCTACAAGACCGAAACCGTTTACGGTGCGGACGACAAGCTGGACGACGTGATCCTGGATCGCAAAGAAGCGACCCTGTCGTTCATCAGCGGTGACTCGTACACCTTCATGGACACCACCGACTACACCATGTACGAACTGAACGCCGAAGACATCGACGCCGTTCTGCCGTACATCGAAGAAGGCATGGAAGACATCTGCGAAGCCGTCTTCTTCGAAGGCCGTCTGGTATCGGTCGAGCTGCCGACTACCATCAGCCGTCAGGTTGTCTACACCGAGAACGCTGCGCGTGGCGACACCTCGGGCAAGGTCATGAAGCCTGCCAAGCTGAAGAACGGTACCGAGATCCAGGTTGCCGACTTCATCCAGATCGACGAGTGGATCGACATCGACACTCGCGACAACAGCTTCAAGGGCCGTTCCAAGAAGTAATTCTTCTTGTGATGTGCACAAAAAACCCGGCCTCGGCCGGGTTTTTTTGTGCCTGTGTTCAGACCGTTACATGCAGCCTTACATCCACATTGCCGCGGGTAGCGTTGGAATAAGGGCACACCTGGTGCGCCTTCTCCACCAGCCCTTCGGCTTCGGCCTGGGCAAGGCCCGGCAGGTTGATGTGCAGGTCGATATCCAGGCCGAAGCCACCGGGGATCTGGCCAATGCCCACCTTGGCGGTGATCGAAGCGTCGCCAGGCAGTTGCTTTTTCTCCTGGCCGGCGACGAATTTCAGTGCGCCGATGAAGCAGGCCGAATAGCCAGCCGCGAACATTTGCTCAGGGTTGGTGCCGTCACCGCCCGCGCCGCCCAGTTCCTTGGGGGTGCTCAGCTTGACTTCCAGCTTGCCGTCGCTGGAGCGGGATTTGCCGTCGCGACCGCCAGTGGAGGTGGCTTCTGCGATGTACAGCGGAGTGACCTTGTGCATATTGAGCCTCGCTAGTGTGCTGTGCGCCCCGTGTGTATGCCGGGTGCATCGGGTGGGTACGGGATTTAAATTAGCGCGCAATTAGTTAGCGCGCAAGATAAATCTTCACCGCTCGTCCGAACGGGCATTGCACAGCATAGCCGTCAGAGGTTCTTTTGCAGGCTGTCGCGCAACTCCAGCAGGTCTGCCTGTAGTTGTTGCAGGCGCTCCAGGCTGCGGCCGCTGGCCTTGAGAATGCACGGCGGCACCTCTTTGGCCTGCTGCTGAAGGGCGCGCCCCTTGTCGGTCAGTTGCACCAGCACCACCCGTTCATCCTCGCGGCTACGGGTTCGCTTGAGCAGGCCTTCGCTTTCCAGGCGCTTGAGCAATGGCGTGAGTGAGCCGGGGTCGGTGAGCAGGTGCTGGCTGATCTCGCCCACGGTCAGGCCGTCCTGTTCCCACAGTACGAGCATGGCCAGGTACTGCGGGTAAGTCAGGCCCAGCGCCTGCAGCAGTGGCTTGTAGACTTTGGTCATCAGCAACGAGGTGGAGTGCAGGGCGAAGCAGACCTGGTTGTCCAGCAGCAGCTCGTCGCAAGAAGCTTGGGTGTCGGCGTTCATGCAGGTCCTTGAATGTAATCAATGGGGAAATCTAGCACGCTGAAGGTTTGCGCGCTCATTGCCATCGCAGCTCACTTCGCAGTGCCAGGTCCCACGGGGGGATCGGGCTGAAGCGGCTCTTGAGGAATTCGAGCAGCAAGCGGCTGCGAGAGTTCGTTTCATGTGCCAGGCGCAGCGCATAAATACCGCTGGTCTCTGCTGCGGGCAGGCCGTTGTCGCAAAAAAGCGGCACCAGTTCGCCACGCAGCAGGTACTCGCTGACCAGCCAGGTCGGCAGGTGGGCAATGCCCAGGCCGGCAAGCGCGCCGAACAGCAGCGTTTCAGCATTGTTGGCGGCCATGCGCATCCGCGAGGGCCGGTACAGCCGTGATTGCCCATCGACGTTGAAGCGCCAGGCGAACGGCGGTGCCAGGCCGTCCCAGTCCAGCCCATCGTGGTCGGGCAATTCGCTGGCGCAGGCGGGTAAGCCGCGGCTGGCCAGGTAGGCGGGGCTGGCGCAGGCGACGCGGACCATGTAGGCCAGCGGTGTGGCGACCAGGCGGGTATCGGCCAGAGGGCCTGCACGCAGCACCAGGTCGACTTCGCCCAGGTGGCTGCCGTGCAGGTCGACGAAGCTGTCGATCAGGCGCAGGTGCACATCAAGGCCTGGGTAGGCCACCAGGAAGTCGGCAATGGCCGGCGCCAGGTGGCGGCGGCCGAAGGCGGCAGGGGCGTCGATACGGATCAAGCCCTCCGGTGCACTGCTCAGGGACACGGCCTCGGCGCGGGCCAGGCGCAGTTCCTCAATGATACGCCGGGCGCGCTCGGCGAAAGCGTTGCCTGCAGGCGTGGCGCGCACCGCATGGGTGCTGCGGGTGAACAGGCGGCTGCCCACGGCGCTCTCGAGGTTGTCGATGCGCCGGGCGACGGCGGAAGGGGTGAGTGGATGGCGCCGGGCGGCAGCGGAAAAACTGCCGGTCTCCAGCACATCGAGGAACAGGCTCAGTTGATCGGTCAGGGTGTCAGGGCTCATGGCTGCCTTGCTTTTGCATGAATCGCACAGCCATTGTGCGTTGCTGTGCGTTTCCCCGCCAGAGGGTAATCGTTAGCATGCTCGCATTGTTAACGCAGGCGGATGAGGCCCTGATGATCGAGTGGTTGTTGTATATCGTGCTGGGCGCAGCCTTGGGCACCATGGGTGGGTTGTTCGGCATTGGCGGCGGGTTGATCGCCATCCCGGCGCTGGGTGTGCTGTTCGGGCTCGATCAGCAATTGGCCCAAGGCACAGCCTTGGTGATGGTGGTGCCGAACGTGTTGCTGGCGCTGTGGCGTTATCACCAGCGCAACCGCATCGAGTTGCGCCATGCCTTGCCGTTGTCGGTGTGCAGCTTGGTGTTCGCCTGGTTGGGCTCGATCTGGGCAGTGGGTGTCGATGCGCAGGCCATGCGCCTGGGCTTCGTCGGCTTTCTGGTGGCGCTGGCCCTGTGGAACGTGGCGCGTCTGTTTATCAAGGCTGCTCCGGCAAGCCCGGAGCTGCGCCATCCCTGGCCCTGGCTGGGAGTGCTGGGTTGCTTCAGTGGAACCATGGGCGGTTTGTTCGGGGTGGGCGGCGCGGTGGTGGCCACGCCGATCCTGACCAGCGTGTTCGGCGCCACGCAGGTGGTGGCGCAAGGGCTGTCGCTGGCGCTGGCGGCGCCGAGCACCATGGTGACCTTGCTGACCTATGGCGTGCACCACAGTGTCGACTGGGGTGTGGGGATACCGTTGGCGGTAGGCGGCCTGCTGAGTATCAGCTGGGGAGTGCGGCTGGCCCATGCGCTGCCGGAAAAGGTGCTGCGGGCGATGTTTTGTGTGTTTTTGGTGGTGTGCGCGGTGATGCTGGGGTTTGAGCTTTAGGGGGTGGCGTATGGCACAGCCATTACTGGAAGCCTTCGATGATGTAGTCGGCCATGCAGTCGGTGATCGGTGACTGGCTTTGTGCATTGCGCAGCAGCATCACATTGGCCACCGGCAGCTCTGGCAAGCCGTCCTGCTCGCCCAGGATGCGGATATTGCCGCCAATCAGGCTCTGCAACTGCGCCGTCACTGCCAGCCCCGCCGTGACGATGGCGAAGATCGCCGCCAGGCTCGGGCTGGTGTAGGCGATGCGGTAGTCGATGCCTTGGGCCTCCAGGGCATTGCAGGTCCAGGCGCGGCAGAAGCAGTCGGTGTTGAACAGTGCGAGGGGCATGGGCCGTTGCTCCTGTGGGCAAAAGCTTTCGGCGGCGGCCCACACCAGGCGTTCCTGGCGCAGCAACTGGCCAACCTCGTTGCCGGGCTCGCGCGTGACGATGGTCAGGTCCAGGTCCTGGCGCAGCATCAGGTGTTTCGACGAATCACAGTGCACCTCCACCTGCACCAGCGGGTAGGCCTGGGCGAAACTCGACAGGATGGTCGGCAAGAACCGCATGGCGTAGTCGTCCGGTGTGCCGATGCGCACCAGGCCGACCATGTGCGGCATGCGCAAGGTGTTGAACACTTCGCCATGCAGCTTGAGGATGCGCCGTGCGTAGCCCAGCAGTACCTGGCCCTCGGCGGTCAGGCGCACCTGGCGGCCGTCGCGCTCGAACAGTTGGCGCTGCAGGACGTCTTCCTCCAGGCGTTTCATCTGCATGCTGACGGCCGACTGGGTGCGGTTGACCACTTCGCCGGCGCGGGTGAAGCCACCTTGCTCGGCAATGGCGACAAAGGTGCGCAGCACGTCGGCATCGAGGCTTTGGTAGTGGGACATTGCATCAATCTCCTAGATGCATGGCATAAGAAACATTCGTTGGATTGATCTTAAGCCCGGCGCGAGACTGAAGTCATCAACACGGAGGGCTTCACGATGAAAGGTCATGTCAGCAGCATTCAGCACCCAGCCTTTTCCCTTAACCACCTGTGGCATGCGGCCTTGCAGCGCCCGGCTCGCTGGTTGGAGCTGTACCGCCAGCGTCGGGAGCTGGCCAGTCTCAGCGATGCGACGTTGCAGGATCTGGGGTTGAGCCGGGCAGATATCCAGCAGGAGGCAGAGCGGCCATTCTGGGATGATCCGCTGCGTAAATGAGGGTGGGCCGTGATGCGCCGCAGGGGCGGCGCTCGGTCTTGAGAACGCTGAAGGGCTGCGACAGGCAGTTACCTCAACGGCGTACCTGCTTGAGCGTTTCGGCAATCAAAAACGCCAGCTCCAGCGACTGGTCGGCGTTCATGCGGGGGTCGCAGTGAGTATGGTAGCGATCCGACAGCCCATCTTCGGTAATCGGCCGTGCGCCACCGATGCACTCGGTAACGTTCTGCCCGGTCATCTCGATGTGAATGCCGCCCGCATGGCTGCCTTCGGCCTGGTGCACCTGGAAGAACTGCTTCACCTCATCGAGAATCTGCGCGAAGTCACGGGTCTTGTAGCCGCTGCTGGCCTTGATGGTATTGCCGTGCATCGGGTCCGAGCTCCACAGCACCTTGCGCCCCTCGCGCTCGACGGTGCGGATCAGCCCTGGCAGGTGCTCACCGACCTTGCCGGCGCCCATGCGCACGATGAGGTTGAGGCGCCCCGGGTCGTTGGCCGGGTTGAGCGTATCGATCAGGCGGATCAGCTCTTCAGGGTTCATGCTCGGGCCGACCTTGACCCCGATCGGGTTGTGCACCCCGCGCAGGAACTCCACATGTGCGCCATCGAGCTGGCGGGTGCGGTCGCCGATCCACAGCATGTGTGCCGAGCAGTCGTAGTAGTCGCCGGTCAGGCTGTCCTGGCGCACGAAGGCTTCTTCGTAGTTCAGCAGCAGTGCCTCGTGGGCGGTGAAAAAGCTGGTTTCGCGCAATTGCGGGGCGCTGTCCAGGCCGCAGGCGCGCATGAAGGCCAGGGTCTCGTCGATGCGGTTGGCCAACTGGTGGTATTTGTCGGCCAGCGCCGAATTGGCGATGAAGTCCAGGTTCCACTTGTGCACCTGGTGCAGGTCGGCGAAACCGCCCTGGGCGAAGGCGCGCAGCAGGTTGAGGCTGGCGGTGGCCTGGTGGTAGGCCTGCAGCAGGCGGTCGGGGTCCGGTACGCGGCTTTTTTCGTCGAAGCCGATCCCGTTGACGATGTCGCCGCGGTAGGCCGGCAACGTGACGTTGCCGATGGTTTCGTCACCCGATGAGCGTGGCTTGGCGAACTGGCCGGCCATGCGCCCGACCTTGACCACCGGGCAGCCGGCGGCGAAGGTCATGACGATGGCCATCTGCAGCAATACCTTGAAGGTGTCGCGGATCTTCGCCGCCGAGAACTCGGCGAAGCTTTCGGCGCAGTCGCCGCCCTGCAGCAGGAAGGCGCGGCCTTCGGTGACCTCGGCGAACTGCCGGCGCAGCTCGCGCGCTTCCCCGGCAAACACCAGCGGCGGGTAGCTGGCCAAGGTCTGCTCGACCTTGAGCAGATGCGCGGCATCGGGGNAGGTCGGTTGCTGCTGGATCGGCAGGGCACGCCAGCTGTCAGGGCTCCACGGTTGGTTCATCACAGGCTCGGTCTTGTCGGTTATAGGCTGTCTGCCATGGTAACAGTTGGCGCTGAGCTTGTTGCATCGGGGACGTTGGCGGACAATGCGCGTTTTTGCGCGGGCGGGTGGCAGGTTCATGGCGACGGAGCGGGAAGAACGGCTGTTGGCTCGGGTCGAGGATGCCTTTGGGGTCATCAGCGTGTATGAAGTGGATGATTACCGCTTCCTCGAATTTGGCGATGCCATCGAGCAAAGCTGCGTGTTCACGGCCGACCCCAGCTGGCTGGAGTACGACTATACCCGCGCCATGCTGGTCGGTGCGCTGTGCCACGAACAGCCTGAAAGCGCACTGTTTCTTGGCTTGGGCGCCGGCACCCTGACCCAGGCCTGCATGAAGTTCCTGCCGCTGGAAGACATCGAGGCTATCGAGCTGCGCCCGGATGTACCGCGCCTGGCCATGGAGTACCTGGGCCTGGACGACGACCCGCGGCTGTATGTGCGGGTTGGCGATGCCCTTGAGCTGCTGCCCACGGCGGAGAAAACCGACCTATTGTTCGTCGACCTGTATACCGACCACGGCCCGGGTGTCGGGCATCTGGCCTGGACCTTTCTGGAAAATTGCCAGAAGCAGCTCAACCCCGGTGGCTGGCTGGTGATCAACCAGTGGGCCGGTGATGACGGCAGGCCGCTGGGCGCGGCGCTGTTGCGCGGGTTGTACCACCGGCATTACTGGGAGCTGCCGGTGAAGGAGGGCAATGTGATCCTGCTGGTGCCGGCGGACCTGGAGCAAACGCTGGACCTGGGTGGGCTCAAGGGCAGGGCTGAAGCCTTGGCGCCACAGCTGGGGTACAGCCTAGAGGGGTTGATCAAGGAAATCCGCCCCGCAACGTGAAGGCCTGGCGCGGGCCCCCGGTAGGAGCGGCCTTGC
>NZ_MOMO01000271.1:0-4489 GCF_009933855.1 Pseudomonas sp. SG-MS2
TATTGCCCTTGAGCTTGCCGGGCATTTGAGCTCAGAGGCGCCTGAAAGCAGATGACGGGGGGGATGGGCTTGGGCATACTGGCCAGCCCTTTTTCATCCCCCTCTTTTTCAGGAGTCGCCCCATGTTCAAGGTCAACGAGTACTTCGATGGTACCGTCAAGTCGATCGCCTTCGAAGGCACTGAAGGCCCGGCCACCGTCGGCGTCATGGCTCCGGGCGAATACGAGTTCGGCACTGCCAAGCGCGAAATCATGCATGTGGTTTCCGGCGCGCTGACCGTCAAGCTGCCGGGCAGCGACAACTGGGAAACCTTCAACGCCGGCGACAAATTCAATGTGGCCGCCGACAGCAAGTTCCAGCTGAAAGTGGCGGTGGACACTGCCTACCTGTGCGAGTACCGCGACTGATCTGTTGCTGCACACACGGTCGCTTGTAGGAGCGGCCTTGTGTCGCGAAAGGGCTGCGAAGCGGCCCCAGGATTCAGCAGCGCAACAACAATTGCTGGGTCTGCTTCGCAGCCCTTTCCGACCGGTCCGGCGCCCCGGCAAGGCCGCTCAGGTAGTCAGCCTCTGAGGAACCCCGCAACCTTCTCAGCCGCCGCCTGCAAATGCTGCTCATGGCTGAACCCCGAAGCCTTCAGCGGTTTCAGATCATGATCGCCTGCCACCAGCCAGCTCACCTCGATCGACGGTGACAGCGCATACCCCTGCACGGCCTCACGATTACCCAGCGCATCCCGCTCGCCCTGCACGATCAACGTCGGTGTCTGCAAGCCCGCCAAATGCTCGACCCGTGGTTTTTCCGGTTTGCCCACGGCATAGAACGGATAGCCCAGGCACACCAGCGCATCAGCACCCAACTCGTCGGCCAGCAGGCTGGCCATGCGCCCGCCCATGGACTTGCCACCAATCGCCAGCTTGCCCGCGACCAAAGGTCGCACCTGCCGGTACACCTCGCGCCAGCATTCGAGCAGCACCTTCTGTGGATTGGGTGGCCGCTTGCCACCCCCAACCCTGCGCTCGGCCATGTAGGGGAACTCGAAGCGAACCACCCCTACGCCAAGCGCCGCCAGCCTTTGCGCCATTTCATCCATGAACCCGCTGTCCATCGGCGCGCCAGCGCCATGGGCCAGGATCAGGCACGCCGCAGCATGGCCATCTTGCTGATTCTGCGCCGGATTGCAGTGCAAGCCTGGGACATTTGCGATCTTCGCCCATTGATCCCCGTCAATACCGGCACATTGCCCATTAATCATGCTTGCCTCGCTGTAAAGCCTGCCAATAACCGTGGATGGGAACCCATACATGAACACAACCAGCAGTACCGCCTATAACTACAAGGTGGTCCGCCAATTCGCCATCATGACGGTGGTGTGGGGAATCGTCGGGATGGGGCTCGGCGTCTTCATCGCCGCCCAGCTCGCCTGGCCTTCCCTGAACTTCGACCTACCCTGGACCAGCTTCGGCCGCCTGCGCCCACTGCATACCAATGCGGTGATCTTCGCGTTCGGCGGCTGTGCACTGTTCGCCACCTCCTATTATTCGGTGCAACGCACCTGCCAGACCACCCTCTTCGCACCAGGGCTGGCCGCGTTCACTTTCTGGGGCTGGCAACTGGTCATCCTGCTGGCGGCCATTACCTTGCCGCTGGGTTACACCAGCTCCAAGGAATACGCCGAGCTGGAATGGCCGATCGACATCCTGATCACCATCGTCTGGGTCTGCTACGCCATCGTGTTCTTCGGCACTTTGATCAAGCGCACCACCAAGCATATCTATGTCGGCAACTGGTTCTTCGGTGCCTTCATCCTGACCGTGGCCATGCTGCACATCATCAACAACCTCGAACTGCCGGTCAGCCTGACCAAGTCGTACTCGGTCTACGCCGGGGCCACCGACGCCATGGTGCAGTGGTGGTACGGCCACAACGCCGTGGGCTTCTTCCTCACTGCAGGCTTCCTGGGGATGATGTACTACTACGTGCCCAAGCAGGCCGAACGCCCGGTGTATTCCTATCGCCTGTCGATCGTCCACTTCTGGGCGCTGATCACCCTGTACATCTGGGCCGGCCCCCACCACCTGCACTACACCGCGCTGCCCGACTGGGCGCAGTCGCTGGGCATGGTGATGTCGCTGATCCTGCTGGCCCCCAGCTGGGGCGGCATGATCAACGGCATGATGACCCTCTCCGGTGCCTGGCACAAACTGCGCAGCGACCCGATCCTGCGCTTTCTCGTGGTATCGCTGGCGTTCTACGGCATGTCCACCTTCGAAGGCCCGATGATGGCCATCAAGACGGTCAACGCCCTGTCCCACTACACCGACTGGACCATCGGCCACGTGCATGCCGGCGCCCTCGGCTGGGTGGCGATGATCTCCATCGGCGCGCTGTACCACACCATTCCGCAAGTGTTCGGCAAGGCACGCATGTACAGCATCGGCCTGATCAACGCGCACTTCTGGCTGGCGACCATCGGCACCGTGCTGTACATCGCCTCGATGTGGGTCAACGGCATCGCCCAGGGCCTGATGTGGCGCGCGGTGAACAGCGACGGCACGCTCACCTACTCGTTCGTGGAAACCCTGGTGGCCAGCCACCCGGGCTTCATCGTGCGTTTCGTCGGTGGCGCGATCTTCCTCAGTGGCATGTTCCTGATGGCCTGGAACACTTGGCGCACCGTACGTGCACCGGCCACCGAGGCCGCCCCTGCCAACGCCCAGCTGGCCTGAGGAGACCTGCCTGATGAAACATGAAGTCATCGAAAAAAACGTCGGCCTGCTGGCCCTGTTGATGGTGTTCGCCGTCAGCATCGGCGGCCTGACCCAGATCGTCCCGCTGTTCTTCCAGGACGTCACCAACAAGCCGGTCGAAGGCATGAAGCCTTACACCGCGCTGCAGCTTGAAGGCCGCGATATCTATATCCGCGAAGGTTGCGTGGGCTGCCACTCGCAGATGATCCGCCCGTTCCGCGCCGAGACCGAACGCTACGGCCACTACTCGGTGGCCGGTGAAAGTGTGTGGGACCACCCGTTCCTGTGGGGCTCCAAGCGTACCGGCCCGGACCTGGCCCGGGTCGGCGGGCGCTACTCCGACGACTGGCACCGCGCGCACCTGTACAACCCGCGCAACGTGGTACCGGAGTCGAAGATGCCGTCCTACCCATGGCTCGTCGCCCAGCAGGTCGACAACAGCCACACCGACACCAAGATGCGCACCCTGCGCACCCTGGGGGTGCCGTACACCGACGAGGACATTGCCGGTGCGCGTGATGCGGTCAAGGGCAAGACCGAGATGGACGCCCTGGTCGCCTACCTGCAGGTGCTCGGCACCGCGATCAAGAACAAGAGGTGAGTGCGATGGAAATGGATATCGGCATGATCCGCGGCGTGGGCACCCTGGTGGTGATGATTGCCTTCATCGGCCTCTCGCTGTGGGTGTTCAACCGCCGCCGCGACCATGATTTCGCCGAAGCGCGCCTGCTGCCCTTCGTCGACGACCGCCTGCCCCCTGCCGGGCAGGACACTGGCATGAGGAGTAATCCCCAATGACTACCTTCTGGAGTACGTACATCTGCGTACTGACCATCGGCAGCCTGATCGGCCTGACCTGGCTGCTGCTGTCGACCCGCAAGGGCCAGAGCAGCAACACCACCGACCAGACCATGGGGCACAGCTTCGACGGCATCGAGGAGTATGACAATCCGCTGCCCAAGTGGTGGTTCTGGCTGTTCGTCGGCACCCTGGTGTTCGCGGTGGGCTACCTGATCCTCTACCCGGGCCTGGGCAACTGGAAGGGCGTCCTGCCCGGCTACGAGAATGGTTGGACCGGCGCGAACGAATGGCAGAAGGAAATGGACAAGGCCGACGCCAGGTTCGGCCCGATCTTCGCCAAATACGCGGCCATGCCGGTCGAGGAAGTGGCCAAGGACCCGCAGGCATTGAAGATGGGCGGCCGCCTGTTCGCCTCCAACTGCTCGGTGTGCCACGGCTCGGACGCCAAAGGCGCCTATGGTTTCCCCAACCTGACCGACAACGACTGGCGCTGGGGCGGCGAGCCCGAAACCATCAAGGCGTCGATCATGAATGGCCGCCACGGCGTGATGCCCGCCTGGGCTGAGGTGATCGGCGAACAGGGCGTGGCGGATGTAGCCGCCTACGTGCTGAGCAACCTCGATGGCCGCAGCCTGCCGGAAGGCGCCAAGGCTGATGTGGCCAAGGGCAAGGAGATCTTCGCCGGCAACTGCGTGGCCTGCCACGGGCCCGAGGGCAATGGCACCCCAGCCATGGGCGCACCTAACCTGAACCATCCGCAGGCGTTCATCTACGGTTCGAGCTTTGCCCAACTGCAGCAGACCATTCGCTATGGCCGCCAGGGGCAAATGCCGGCCCAGGTGGACATCCAGGGCAATGACAAGGTGCATTTGCTGGCGGCTTATGTGTACAGCCTTTCGCAGGGTGATATGCCTGCAACCGTGACCGCCAAGTAACAC
>NZ_MOMO01000272.1:0-38333 GCF_009933855.1 Pseudomonas sp. SG-MS2
CCAATGAGTTCATCGAGGCCGCCACCGTGCGGTGATGGCGCCCCTTCAGAAGTCGCGCTTGTAGAAAATATCCAGCGAACTGGCCAGGCCACTCGCCGCCTCAAGGTAGACCTTCTTGCTCAGCTTGTAACGCAACGCAATGGTATTGGCCGGCTCGAACACCCCTACCCCATATCGCAAGCTCAGTTTCTCGGTCAGGTTACCGCTAGCCACCACACTGGTGGAGTTGCCCGAGCCCTCGGTGTCCAACTGGAAATCGTCAATACCCAGGCTTGACGCGAGGCTGCCGGTGATTCCTGCGCTGCCAGCCAGGCCCAGGCCCAGGGCCGCCTCGGCAAGCATGTTGTTGTCCTCGCCCGAAGTGCCCAGCGGCCGGCCCAGCACCAGGTAGGACAGCGCCTGTTCCTGGCTCATCGCCGGCTCCGAAAACACCTTGGTAGTAGGCTGCTCGGCGCTGCCGCTCAGGCGAATACCGGCGATCACGTCATCAACTTGCCGAATGGCTTCGATGTCCAGGTAGGGCTGGTCGATGGGCCCGGCGAACAGCAAGCGCGCACGGCGAATGGTCAGGCGCTGACCGTAGGCGCGATAGCGTCCGTCAGCCAGGCTCAACTCACCACGGGTGTCCATGTTGTCGCCGATGTGTACATGGCCGAGCAAGTTGGCGGTAAGCCCAAAACCGCTGAACGACAGTTTGTCTTGCCCAACCTCTACATCAATGTCCATGGCCATCGCCATGGGCGTTTTGCCTTCTTCGGTCTGGTGGCCGACGATGACCGTGTCGTCCGATACTTTCACGGTCGACGGCGGCAGTTCGCGCACCGTGATCTTGCCTTTGGGCACCAGCACCTTGCCGGTCACCGCCAGTTTGTCGTCGATCAGGCGCAAGTTCAGGTCCGGCGCAACCTCAAGTGTTGCGTAGGGTTCGACGGTAACCGGCAACTGCTGGCCCTGCAGGCGCAGGTTCATGCCCAGGGCCTGGCCCCAGGTCAGGTCTCCGCTCAGCCGGCCACGGCCCGCCTCGCCACTGCGCCAACCACCGTTGAGCTGAACCTGCTCGCCAGCGATCAAGGCCTGCAGCGACAGGTCCTGCAAACTGACGGGCAGCTCAGCACCACTGACCTCGCCACCACTGAGCATCAGGTTGCCGTTGACCTTTGGCGCCAGCAAGGTGCCGGACAATCGGCCACTGCCATTCAATTGGCCTGCCAGGCGCTCGACCATCGGTACGAAAGGCCTGGCAACCGACAGGTCCAGACCGGCGAGGCTGAAGTCACCCGACAGCGGCTTGTCTTTCCCCAGCGGGTCGAGACGAGCGTTCAAGCTCAACTCGCCGAGGCGCTCGCCACGGAAATTCAGCCGTGTATCGATGCGGCGAGGCGCCAGGGTGCTGTCCAGGCGCAGCGCCTGGTAAGGGAAATCGATCCAGCGCCCATTGTCCCGCACCCTCAGGGTGCCGCCACTGGCATCGATACGCACGACACCCTTGGGGCCGCTGGCCGGAATGTCCAGATTGACGTCAGCGTTGAGCAGCCCCTGCCAGGCGAAATCCTTCGGCAGCCATTGGGCCAGGCTGTCCAGCGGGAACTGTTTGAGGTGATAACGCAGGCGCGGCTCTGGTGCCAGGCGTTGATCCTCGCCACACAGGCTGGCCTGACCGGAGCGCCAGCAGTGGGCACCGAAGTCCAGTTGGCCGCTGGCCAGGCGCTGCAGGCGGGCCGGCGCCTGCAACTGCCAGTCCTGGCCACCGGCCTGGACTCTGCCGCTGGCCAGCCGGCCACGCCAGTCCCCCTTGTTCAACTGGCCGTCGAGCCCCAGGTCAAGCTTCAACTGCGGGCCATCGAGGCCCAGGGTCAGGGCTTGCTGGCGGATATCGCCCTTGCCGTTGGCCTGCAAGGTGCCCAACGCCGTATCGCCCAGGCGGATACCATTGGCCTTGAGGTTGATCACGCCACGCTGGGCGTTGTCCAGGCGCGCATTGAGGTCAAGCCGCTGGATACGGTTCTGCTCCTGCGCCAACTGCTGGCCTTGCAGGGTGAGGGTACCCTGGGGAGCGCTCAGCGTGCCGCTGACATCCAGCCGCCCTTTGGCCTGGCCTCGCAGCCCGGGCCACAGTTGCCCTAGCCGGGGCAGGTCGAGGTCGACACGCCCGGCCAGGCGCTGCTGCAGGCTGCCACTGCCGTTGATGCGGTTGTCACCCAACTGCACAGCCAGCGCACCGAGGGTCCAGTTCTGCCCGGCGCCTTCGGCCTGTACCTTGAGCATCGCAGGCTGGCCGCGCAGGCGGCCCTTTAGATCAAGCTGGGCATCGAGGGTGAGCTGCTCACCCTTCATTTCACCTTTGCTGCGCAACGGACCGGCCAGGGTACCGGGCAGTTCGGCGAGCCAGTAGGCGGGGTCGAGTGCCGACAACTGCAGGTCGACATCCCAGGCCAGGGTATCGGCAAAGCGCACCGCGACACTGCCGGCTGCCTTGCCTTGCCCGGCGGTCAGGGCCAATTGCGGCAGGCGCACCTGGCCAAGGTCACCCTCGAAAGGGCTGGCCAACGTAAAGGCTCCGGCTGGGCCGTCGAGGTCGCCATTGAAAGTACCCTGGTAACTGCCATCGCGGTATTGCACCTGCGCGTTGAAGCGCTTGAGCGTGACATCTGGCGGCGCGTCCAACGGGTACAGACGTAGCCACGGGAAATCCTGCCAGTCGAGCTGAGCATCGGCCACCAGGCCTTGCTGCCAGTCGGCGCTGGCCTGCAGCTTCACGTGCTGAGCGTCGCTGGCAGAAAGGTCCAACGCCTGAACGTTCGCCCCTTTGCCATCTACCTTGCCCTTGAGCAGCAGGGCGATCGGTGCCTGTTCTGCCGGCAGGCTGGCGCTACCGGACAACTGATAACCTTTGAGCAAATCGCCCTCGGCGTCGAGCTTGAGCTGATTGAGCTGCAGCGTGTCCGGCAGCGTTTGCGCGGGTTTGAAGGCATCGGAGCGCAGCTGCAACCTGGCTGGCAAGTGCTCGGCCAGTGCCTGCAACTCACCGGTCAGACGCGCGTTGAGATAACCGCTGCTGGTCGCATCCAGTTCAAGGGTTTTCTGCAACTCGCCTTTGGCGGTCAGTGCCAGTTGCCAGGCCTGCCCTTGCACCGCAGGCAGGTGCACCTGCCCCTGCAGTTGCACCGGCCAGTCACCCTCGGGTTGCAGATCGCCCTGCACATTCAATTGCAGGTCATCGCGCTGCAGTTGCAGGCTGTCGATCTGCAGCCCTGTGGCAGTCCAGTGCGCCGCCAGGTGAAGATCGCCGAGCAGGTCGCTGCCATCGAGGCGCACCTGGCCAACCTTGACGTCACCCAGCTCGATGGCCACCGGCAGCCGCAAAACCGGTAACTGCAGCGGCCCGCTGTCGGCAGGTTGTTCGCTCGGCGCGAACACCATGTCGATACGCTGGGCATGCAGTTGATCGATGCACAGCGTTGCCCGCAATAAACAGCCAGGTGTCCAGTTCAGCAGCGGAGCCAGCACTTCGACGCGGTTGCCGCCGTCAGCCCAGGTCAATTGGCTCGCCTGCCACCTGCCCGCAAGGCGCCCTTGAAAGTTATCGACCTGCAGGCCTGGCACGCGCCCAAGTACCCAACGGCTGCCGCCTTCGGTACCAAGTAACGATGCCAGCGCCAGAACAACCAGTAACACACTGCCAAGCAGGCCCAGCAGAATGAATTTGAACACACGCATCACAGCTCAGGCCCCATGGAGAAGTGCAGGCGGATACCACCGTCGTCATCAAGGGCCTTGGCCAGGTCAAGGCGCAATGGCCCGACCGGCGAAACCCAGCGCACGCCGATACCGACCCCGGTCTTGAGGCTCGGCAGCTCCAGCGTGTTGAACGAATTGCCCTGGTCGACGAATGTCGCCACACGCCACTTCTCGGTCAGCGAATACTGGTATTCGACGCTGCCTGCCACCAGGTAGCGGCCACCGATACGGTCGCCGTCGCTATTCTTTGGCGACAGCGTCTGATAGTCGTAGCCGCGCACGCTCTGGTCACCACCGGCGAAGAAACGCAGCGATGGCGGGATGTTGTTCTTGTAACCGTTGGTGGCGCTGCCACCGAACTGCACCCTGCCGAGCAAGCGGTGGTTGTGCCCGAGCGTGGTCAGGCCCTTGAGCAGCACGTTGCCATGCAACAGGTTGGTGTCGGACACCAGCCCTTCCTTGGCCACCTGGGTATCGAACTGCAGGCGGTAGCCATTGTGCGGGTCGATGCGGTTGTCGCTGCGCAGGTAGGAGAAGCTTACGCCTGGCATAAGCAGGTTGCTCAGGCCCGAATCGTCGCCAAGGCGATACTCTTCACGCTGGTACTTGAGCGAGATCACCCGTTGCCAGCCACTGGGCAGCTTGCTGTGCCATTCCGGCCCCACGGTCAGCAGCTTGCTGAGTGTGTCTGTACCGGCGATCTCTTCATTCTGATAGCCGCCAGCGAAACGCAACTTGTCGGTCAGGGGTGGGTCAAGAGGCACGTCGTACCACAGCCCCACGTTTTGCCGGGGGGCTGAAAGTTCTGTTTCCCAGCCGTAGCTGTGACCTTGGGGGTTGACCCAGTGGCGTGTCCAATTGGCTTTGCCGCGCGGCCCGACATCCGTCGAGTAACCCAGGCCAAGCCCCATTGTCCGCGGCTTGCGGGTATCGAGGCGCACGTCCACGGGGATTTGCTCAGCCACTGCGGCAGTGGGCGCAGCATCGACCCGCACACCCTCGAAATAGCCGCTGGACTGCAGGTCGTTGTTCAGCTCAGCGATCAGTTCGGAGTCGTATGGCGTGCCCGGTTCGAACGAGACCATGCGCTGCAGCAGTTCTTCGTCCAGCGGCGTGTCGCCACTGAACCTGACCGCACCCAAGCGATAGCGTGGGCCGCTCTGATACACCAGTTCGATATCGGCCACCCCGGCCTGCGGGTCGACGGCAAGGCGCTGGCGGCTGAAATGCCCACTGAAGAAGCCGTAGCGCGACGCCTGGTTCTGGATCAACCGTTTGGCGTCCTCGTATAGCCCATGGTTGAGTTGCTGACCGGCGCGCAGGGCTTTGCTGTCGGGTACGCGAAACGCTTTCATCTCGCTGGCAGGCCCTTCGATGCGCACGGTTACGTTGCGCAAGCGCACAGGCTCACCCGGGTCGATATGAAGGATCAGCTTCGCCGGTTGGTCGGCCTTGGCAGGCGGCCTGACCTCGCTATCGATCTGCGCCTGATAGTAGCCAAGCGCTTGCGCCGCTTTTCGCGCCTGCTCCTGCGCCCCGCGGCTGAAGCGCAAAAGCGCCTCTTCATCGCGGTCACCCAGGGTACCTATATAGCCTTCGACATTGGCTTTGAGCGCTTTGTTGGCAGGGTTTACCTGCACAAGCAATTCGCTCTGCCCCCATGCTGTGAAACTAGCGGCCCAGAAAACCAGGCCCCAAGTCAGTCTTCCTGAATACGTCATGCGGCGCATGCTACCAGAGCCAGGCGCTCAAGGGAGCCGCCTGGCGGGCTTTCATGCTGTCGGGGAAATTGAAGATACCGGACAGGGATGAAAAAACACTCTTTCTCGGATTGGCCCTACAGCCACCTCGCCAATCTCCTCATACCCCTGGCGCTTATAGAACGGGAGGTAATGCTCGTTGCCCGAATCCAGCACCACGCCTTGTGTGTTGGGGTCTTCTGCGCACCAGTCGTGCACGGCCTGTAACAATTGTTCGCCATAGTGCTGACCGCGAAACGCTGGGTGCACACCCAGGAGCGGCAACATGTGGACCTGTTCTGTCGGCAGGCAACCGACCAGCGCCGCCTGATAATCCATGTAGCGTCGGGTGCAGCGTTGCCCGGTGCCCAGCAGCATGCGCAGGCGCCAGGCCCAGCTGTCGGCCACGCCCAACCGGCGCTGCGGCGGTACGATCAGCGCCAACGCTATCAAACGGTCATCCAGCAACAGGCCAATGGCCGGCAACTGCAGGTAGAAATGCTGTCGTACCCACTCGCGCACCATCACGCGCAAGCGTCGTTCATAGCCAGGGCGCTGGGCCTCGAAGATGTAGGCAAAGGTGGGCTCTTTAAGGTAGGCGTTGTACAGCAGTGAGCGTGCCTCACGGCTGTAGCCATCATCGAGTGTGCAGATGCGAGCCTGGGCGGCAGTGGCTTCGGGCATTGCGGGCAGTCCTCCTGGAATGGGCATACAGTGCCTTGGAGGAGCCCCACGGCGCATCGTTCCCCCCTTGAGTGCACGTTAGCAGCGCCTTCGCGAAGCCGCCACGCTGGTGATCAGGGACGATGTCGGCTAGCATCCGGCCTTTTACCGGGATTGTCTTTCCATGAAGATCGTCTGTTTCAACATCAATGGCCTGCGGGCCCGCCTGCACCAGCTGGCGGCGCTGATCGAAAAGCACCAGCCGGACGTGATCGGCCTGCAGGAAACCAAGGTCAGCGACGATCAGTTCCCCTTGGCCGACGTTCAGGCCCTGGGCTACCACGTGCACTACCATGGCCAGAAAGGCCACTACGGCGTCGCCCTGCTCTCGCGCCAGCCCCCGCTGAGCCTGTTCAAAGGCTTTGCCACAGACGAAGAAGACGCCCAGCGCCGTTTCATCTGGGGCACGTTCGCTGATGCCAATGGCACGCCGATCACCATCATGAATGGTTACTTCCCGCAGGGCGAAAGCCGCGACCACCCCACCAAGTTTCCGGCCAAGCAGCGTTTCTACAGCGACCTGCAGGCGTTGCTGGAGGGGCAGTTCAAGCAGGACCAACCGGTGCTGGTAATGGGCGACATGAACATCTCGCCCCAGGACTGCGATATCGGTATCGGTCCGGACAACGCCAAACGCTGGCTGAGGACAGGCAAATGCAGCTTCCTCCCCGAGGAACGCGAGTGGATGGAGCGCCTCAAGGGCTGGGGGCTGGTGGACAGCTTCCGCCACCTGCATCCAGAAGTAACGGACCGCTTCAGTTGGTTCGACTACCGCAGCCGCGGCTTCGAGGACGAACCCAAGCGTGGCCTGCGCATCGACCTGATCATGGCTTCGCAGCACCTGGTGCCGCGGATCAAGGCCGCGGGTGTGGACTATGAGCTGCGCGCGATGGAAAAACCCTCGGACCACGCGCCGATCTGGCTTGAATTGAGCTGACAGGCTCCGGCGCCTTCGCGAGTGAGGCAGCCCAACGCTTGTCGTGTGAACCGGCTCGCAGCGATGCAGGCACTGCGGTGCATGGCACCGGCTTTGCCGGTGATCGCCGGCAAGCCGGCCCCCACAGCGGACGCGTCGCGACGGGGGGCTAACCGACACTAAAGGCCCAACCGCAAGGCCTCCCCCACACCCGCCCCGCGCACATCATCCGCCGCACTGACCAGGGCAAAGTTGTAGGCACCATGCGACCAGTACCTCGCCTCCAGCTGGCCATCGACACGCTGCCCTTGCGGCATGCGCTCGAAACGCTCCCCAGGTGAGCGCAGGAACAGGCTGATGCGCTGCCCTTGGCGGTCCTGGAACACCAGCAACGCCGCTGGCCCTTGCTCATTGCTCAACAACCGTGCGCCCACAGGCTGGAACCCGTAGCCGGTGAGGTCAGGCAGCTGCCCCACCCTGCTGAAATGCCTGCCCAGCCAGTTACGCAACTGCGTCGGGTCACTGGCCTGGATATCCAGCGCCTCGCTGCCGGCGAACAAGCGGTGCGCCTGAACGGCGTCAGCCATGGGCAACTCGTTCCCTGCCAGCGTGACCTGCCGGGCCTGCCAACCACCCACCCCGCCTATGCCCAGTGCCAGCAGCAAAACCGCAGCCGAAGCCAGGCGGCGTTGGCGCCGTTGACGCACACGCCGCTGCAACTGGCCCCGATCCAACTGCGCCGCCCTAGGTTGATCGCCAAACCCGGCCAGGGCCGTGCGCAAGCGTCGAGCATCGTTGCGCCAGGCCTCGATACGTGCAGCTTGCTCAGGGTTGGCCGTCAGCCAGGCCTGCACCTCGGCACGCCGCGTCGGCTCGAGTCGATCGTCAACATAGGCATGCAGTTCGTCTTCGCTGGGTATCAGGCGCGTCATTTCAGTCTCCGCAAGGCCGGGGGCTGGGGGTTGCCCTCAGTCAGTTCACGCAAGGCGGCACGGGCACGTGACAGGCGCGACATCACTGTGCCGATGGGGATGCCCAGTGCCTGGGCCGCCTCCTTGTAGCTCAGCCCTTCGACACTCACCAACAGCAACAAGGCACGCTGTTCGGTCGATAGCCGGGCAAAGGCCTGCAGGTCGGCCTGGGCCAGAACGATGCTCTCGATGTTACCGCCGAGCGCTTCGCTTTCCTGCTCCGCGCGGCCGAACCACGATAGCCAGCGGTTATGCAGGCGCTCACGGCGTTTACCGTCGAGAAACAGCCGGTAAAGAATGGTGAACAACCAGGCACGCAGCGCATCCGCATCACGTTGCTGGCTGCTGCGGCTGAGGGCACGTTCTACAGTGCCCTGCACCAGGTCGTCGGCGCTGCCCGGTTCGCGGCTCAGCCACAAGGCAAAGCGGCGCAGGCGCTGCAGCAACTCGCGCCACTGCTGTTCGTCCAGGTCGTGCATGGCAAGGTACCGGCTCGGGGGTTGTCAGTGTAGGGGGCAGACGCGCCGCCACAAAATTTATTCCCATCGATGGAATAAATATTTCCCTGCCCCGTCGTACCGGCATCTTCACTGAACCGGATGAACACCATGAACTCACCCTTGCACGGCCCGGACAAGGCCCTGCGCCTGGCCGGCATTGGCGCCGTGATGCTGGCTTTGGGCGCAGGCTTTGCCTACGCCGCAGGCTGGATCGGCGGGCCGCAGCTGACTCCGCAACGCATCATCGACACCTTCGAAGCCCAGGCCGGCCACTACCCGGGTTATCGCAAGAACCACGCAAAAGGCCTGTGCGTCAGCGGCTACTTCCAGCCCAGCGGCCAGGCCGCCACGCTGTCGACAGCACGCGCGTTCACCCAGGATCGGGTACCGGTAATCGGCCGCTTCGCCATCGGTGGCGCCAACCCGTTCGCCCCCGATACGGGCATACCGGTGCGCAGCCTGGCAATTGAGCTGAGCACCGACGACGGCCAAGTCTGGCGCACCGGGATGAACAACCCCCCTGTGCTGGCGATCAGCACACCACAAGGGTTTTACGACCAGGTGCTGGCCAACGCGCCAGACCCTGCCACCGGCAAGCCGGACCCGGCAAAGCAGCAGGCCTTCTTTGCCGCCCACCCGGAAAGCGCTGCCTTCCGCCAATGGGCCGCAAGCTACAAACCCAGCGACAGTTTCGCCAACACCCAGTACCACAGCATCAATGCCTTCCGCCTGATCGACGCCAGTGGCACTGCGCACCCGGTGCGTTGGCAACTCGAGCCACAAACGCCTTTCGCTGCCCTGCCCGGCAAGGTCGACGACAAACAGTTCCTGCAGCATGACCTGCAGCAACGCCTGACCCAGGGGCCGTTGCGCTGGACCTTGCGGCTTGTACTGGCCAACCCCGGCGATGCACAGGACGACCCGGCCCAGCCCTGGCCCGCCGAACGGCGCAGCGTAGATGCCGGCACCCTGGTCATCGAACAGGTGGATGCACCGGAGCAAGGCGCTTGCCGTGACCTGAATTTCGACCCGTTGATCCTGCCCAGCGGCATCCAGCCTTCCAATGACCCGATTCTCGCTGCCCGTTCGGCGGCCTACTCGGAGTCCTTCAACCGCCGCAGCCGCGAATCCCTCGGCGCAGGAGCCCGCCCATGAAACCCGAAGCCTTCCACCCCCTTGCCCGCTTGGTGCATTGGCTGATGGCGATACTGATCATCGCCATGCTGTTCATTGGCGTGAGCATGGTTGGCGACCTGTCGCTGCGCCACCCGGTGCTGGTAGAGTTGCACAAGGCCACGGGCCTGGCGCTGCTGCTTCTGGTGATCGTGCGTATCGGTCTGCGCCTGAGCCTTCCTCACCCCCCTCTGCCACAAGACCTGCCCGCGCTGCAGCGGCTTGCCGCAGGCGCATCGCACCTGTTGCTCTACGCGTTGATGCTGGCAATGCCGCTATTGGGCTGGGCCATGCTGTCGGCAGGCGGGTATCCGCGCCCGCTGCAACTGCCCGCGATCGCCCCGCACGACCTGCAACTGTACGCAATGTTGCGCCAGGCGCATGGCTGGGCCGGCTACCTGTTGTTCGCTACGGTACTGGTGCACCTGGGCGCGGCGCTGATGCATGCACTGGTGCGCCGGGACGGGGTATTGCGTAGCATGTGGCCAGGGCCGCTGCGCCGCAGTGACTGACGGCATGCGGTGCATGGGCTGGCCCGCAACGCTGAATGTCTCATCGATCTGCACGCCGTCTGTTCAACTGCCCTGGACTGCCCAATGAATGTCGCAAAGGACCCTGCCCCCTTGACCACCGCCAGTACACTGGACACGCGCCCGTTGCTGCTGGCCAACATGGCCTGCACCATGGCGATGATGGCATTCGTCGCCTTGATCGGGCCCATCGCCCGACTGCTCGGCATGGCCACCTGGCAAGCTGGCGCTGCGGTGACTGTGTCAGGTGTGGTCTGGGTGCTGCTGGCCCGCCCCTGGGGCCGCGCAGCCGACCGCCTGGGCCGCCGACGCATCCTGTTGCTGGGCAGTGCCGGCTTCACGGTGGCGTATTGGCTGCTGTGCCTGTTCGTCGAAGGCGCATTGCGCTGGCTGCCCGGGGCTACCTTGGCGTTCGTCGGCCTGATGCTCGCGCGCGGCTGCATCGGTGCCTTCTACGCGGCCATCCCGGTGGGCTGCAATGCGCTGATCGCCGATCATGTCGGGCCACAACAGCGCGCCCGTGCCATGGCATCGCTGGGTGCAGCGAATGCCGTGGGCCTGGTACTCGGGCCGGCGCTGGCCGCATTGCTGGCACGGCACAGCTTGAGCCTGCCCTTCCATGTGATGTCGCTGCTGCCTGCCAGCGCGTTTCTGGTCCTGCTGTTCAAACTCAAGCCACAACCCCTGGCCCATCGCCATGCGCCCAGCCCGGTGCACTTGAGCGACCCGCGCCTGCGCCGGCCGCTGCTGGTGGCATTCAGCGCGATGCTCAGCGTGACGGTGTCGCAGATCATCGTCGGCTTCTTCGCCCTTGACCGCCTGCAGCTGGGGCCGGCAGAGGCCGCCCAGGCTGCCGGCATCGCCCTGACCACCGTCGGGGTGGCACTGATCCTGTCACAAGTCATCCTGCGCCAGCTGGAATGGCCACCGCTGAAGATGATCCGCGTTGGCGCCAGCGTTTCGGCACTGGGCTTTGCCGCCGGTTCGCTGGCTACCAGCGCGCCGTGGCTGTGGGGGTGCTATTTTGTCGCTGCCGCCGGCATGGGCTTTGTCTTCCCGGCGTTCTCGGCACTCGCCGCCAATGCCATGCACGCTTCAGAACAGGGCGCCACCGCCGGCTCCATCGGCGCAGCTCAAGGTATGGGCGCGGTGATCGGCCCGCTGGCCGGGACACTGATCTACGCCCTCGACCCACGCCTGCCATTCCTGGTGGTGGCTGTGCTGTTGCTGCTGGTCGGGCTGTGGCCTATGCCGCGCTCACGCGCCTGACAAGCACAGCGCGCGAGCGTGCAGAGTGTGTTTTAATGCGCCCATTATTTTTAACACCTCTGATTACAAGGCGGCTATGGACACGGGGACACGACTCAAACTGGTGCGTGAACGCAACAACCTTTCCCAACGCGAACTGGCCCGCCGCAGCGGGCTCACCAACTCGACCATTTCGCAAATCGAGCAGAACCGCGTCAGCCCATCGGTAAGCTCCCTGAAAAAACTGCTCGAAGGCATCCCGATGACCTTGGCAGAGTTCTTCAGCTTCGACGAGCCGGTACGGGAAGAGCGCTTCGTGTTCCGCGCCAGCGAGCAGCCCGACCTGGGCCGCAATGGCCTGCGCATGCTGCTGGTCGGTGCCAGCGTCGAGGCACGGCAGATGCGCATGCTGCGTGAACTGTATGCACCGGGTGCCGATTCGGGTGAGCCGATCGTGCATGCCGAAGGCGAAGAATGCGGACTGGTCACACGGGGCACCGTGGAACTGTGGGTCGATGGCCAGGTCAGCGTTCTGAACTCCGGCGATGGTTACTACATCCCCACCACCCTGCCGCACAGCTTCAAGAACATTGGTCAGGACGAGGCGGAGATCATCAGCGCCAACACGCCGGCCAACTTCTGATTCAAGGCCCAATGGGCCGGGCTGATCGCGGCCAGCACCGCGAACAGCCCGCAGCGCTCAAAGCTTCAGTGCATCGGCCACGAAGTCCAGACGATCCTGGCCAAAGTACATCTGGCCATCGACAAAACAGGTCGGCGCACCAAACACCCCGCGCTCCACAGCCTCTTCTGTCGCCTGTTTCAATGCCGCCTTCACCTCTTCGTCGCCAGTCAGCAGCTGAAATTCAGCGGCGGTAAAACCGGCTTCAGCGAGCACCTGCTCCAATACGGTGACATCACCAAGGTTGCGCCGTTGTACCCATAACCCGTTGAACAGCGCCGCGAGCAAAGCGTCGAAGCGTTCCGGCGCGCGCAACTGCGTGCCCACCAGGCCACGCATCAAGGCCAAGGTGTTGATGGGAAAGCCAGGCGGCAGCCCGAACGGCACGCCATAGCGCGCGGCAAACCGCGCCAGGTCGGTGAACATGTAGCGCCCCTTGGCGGGGATCATCACTGGCGACGCGTTGCCTGTGGCCTGAAACACGCCGCCAAGCAACATCGGCCGGTAACGCAACGCTGCGCCATGGCGGGCGCACAGCGCCGGTAGCTGGGTCCAGGCCAGATAGCTGGCGGGGCTACCCAGGTCGAAGAAGAACTCCACGGTCTTGCTCATGCAACGCACTCCTTTAAGGGTAGGGCTTACCAGCGCTCCATCCACGGGCGCAGGTCGAGTTCGAAGGTCCAGGCGTCGCGTGGTTGTGCGTGCAGGAACCAGTAGCTGTCGGCGATGTGCGCGGGATCCAGAATGCCGTCCTGATCCTTGAGGGCGTAGCGTTCGGGGAAACTGTCACGGATGAATGCAGTGTCGATGGCGCCATCCACCACCACATGGGCAACGTGGATATTGCGCGGCCCCAACTCACGCGCCATGCTTTGCGCCAAGGCCCGCAGGCCATGCTTGGCTCCGGCGAAGGCCGCAAACCCGGCTGCGCCACGGGTGCCCGCGGTGGCACCGGTAAACAGGATTGTGCCGCGCTCACGCACGACCATGCGCCGTGCCACCGCCTGGGCGGTGAGAAAGCCTGCGAAGCAGGCCATTTCCCAGATCTTGAAGTACTTGCGCGGGGTTTCCTCAAGGATGCTACAGGGGACATTGGCGCCAATATTGAAAACGAAGGCTTCGATCGGCCCGATATCCCGCTCGATGGTTTCGACAAGCTCGGCGACTTCATCTTCCTTGCGTGCATCGGAGGCGAAACCGTGTGCCTGCCCGCCGGCAACACGGATCTCTTCCACCAAGGGTTGCAGTTTGTCGACCTGACGCCGTGTGACGCAGGCGATGTACCCCTCACGGGCAAAGCGCTTGGCGATTTCGCCGCCAGTGGCATCTCCCGCACCGATCACCAGCACCACTTTTTGTTGTTCTGTCATACGCGCCTCAATTGATGAACGATCGTTTAGTAAACGAACGCTATGTTACGATCACCGGCAACGTCAAGCCCGCCCGCGAGGTTTTTCAGGTGCGCTACTCAACTGAACACAAGCAACAAACCCGTGACAAGCTGCTAGCCAGCAGCGGTGCGCTGGCCAAGCGCGGCGGTTTTGCCAGCACCGGCGTGGCCGGGCTGATGAAAGCCATCGGCCTGACCGGCGGCGCCTTCTACAACCACTTCCCGTCCAAGGACGACCTGTTTACCGAAGTGGTCCGCCAAGAGCTGTGCAACAGCCCGCTGGCACGCCTGGCCAATCAGGGCGCCAGCCGCGAACGCCTGGTGCGCTGCCTGCAGCAGTACCTGAGCCTGGCGCACCTGCACAATCCCGAAGGCGGTTGCCCGCTGCCGCCACTGGGCGTGGAGATTGCCCGAGCCGAACGGCCGGTGCGTGAAGAAGCCGAGCACTGGCTGGTGAGCCTGCACAGTGCGTGGAGCCAGACGCTGGAGGATGAAGCCCTGGCCTGGGTGCTGATCAGCCAGTGTGTCGGGGCGCTGGTGGTCGGGCGCATGCTGGCCAGCGAGTCGGTCCAGACCCAGCTTCTGCAAGCCAATCGAAGTTGCATCGAAAGGGCTCTGAATGAGAGCTGCTAGCCTGCTGTGTGCAATGTTGCTGAGCACTACGGCCTCGGCCGAACAGGCCTGCCCACCGGGGCAGTATCAGGTCTGCCTGATGGGCTGCTTTTGCGCGCCGATCGACCTTGGCCAGGCCGGCCAGGTGCTCAAGGACGTCGAGGTCATGGCCTCCAGCAGCCTGGCCTTCGCCTTGCGCCAGGCCCGCGATGAAGCTACCGCCAACGGCAGTGAACCGATCCCCTTGCACATCCGAGCCCAGCTTGAGGGCTGGTATGACTTTGCCGTGCTCGATGCAGCGCGCTATCGGGTTGGGGACGAGCAGCAGATCAGCGCCGCCAATGCCCTGCTGCAGAACCCGGATGTGAATGCGGTGACGCTGATCGACACGATCATCTTCCGCCATGCCAGTGATGCAGAGGACAACGTGGCACTGTGGGCGCATGAGCTCAAGCATGTGCAACAGTATCAGGAACTGGGGGTAGAGGAATTCGCCCGTCGCTATACGCGCAATTACGAGGCGCTCGAAGAGCCGGCCTACAAGATCGAGGCCGAGGTCGGCAAGGCCTTGCGCCAGCGCAGTTCGGGGCAGGCTCGTTAGCCTTCACCGGCCTCATCAGGAGGAAGCAGTAGCCCCCTCACCCTCTTCCACCCTGCTGGCATACCGCTGCGCCAGCACCGCACACACCATCAACTGGATTTGATGGAACAGCATGAGCGGCAAGATCATGGCGCCGATGCCACTGCCCACGAACAACACTTGCGCCATTGGCACACCCGTGGCCAGGCTCTTCTTGGAGCCGGCAAACAGGATGGTGATGCGGTCTTCCAGGCTGAAGCCCAACACCTTGCCCAGCAAGCGCGTACCGTACAGCACTACCGCCAGCAGAATCCCGCATACGGCGAACAAGCCCGCCAGGTGCTGCGGCGATACCGTGTGCCACAAGCCCGTCACTACCGCCTCGCTGAACGCGGTGTAGACCACCAGCAGGATCGAGCCCTGATCCACCACTTTGAGCCAGCGCGCATTGCGTTTGACCCATGCGCCAATCCAGCGCCGCGCAATCTGCCCGGCGATGAAGGGCACCAACAGCTGCAGGGTGATTTTCAGCACTGCATCCAGGCCCGACCCGGTATCGCCCCCAGCCCCCAACAGCAGCATCACCAGCAGCGGCGTCAGGAAGATCCCGATCAGGCTGGACGCCGCTGCACTGCAAATGGCAGCTGGCACGTTGCCGCGGGCCAACGATGTGAAGGCGATGGCCGACTGCACAGTGGCGGGCAAGGCGCACAGGTAGAGCACGCCCAGATACAACTCGTTGCCCACCAGCGGCACGAACAGTGGCTTGAAGGCAAGGCCGAGCAACGGGAACAGCACGAAGGTGCAGGAGAACACCAGCAAGTGCAGGCGCCAGTGCCCGGCACCGGCGATAATCGCCTCGCGCGACAGCTTGGCACCGTGCAGGAAGAACAGCAGACCGATGGCCAGGTTGGTCAACCAGCCGAAATACACCGCGCCATCACCAGAGCAGGGCAACACGGTGGCGATCAGCACTACCCCGAGCAAGGCCAGGGTGAAGTTGTCGAACAACATGCGCAAATACTTCATAACAGTTCCGTCTTGTCGTTGTGCAATGACAGACGATAAGGTCTTGAGCTTTTTCCCGCTAACGCTGGAACCCCCACCGGTGTCGCTCAACGGACACAGTCTGAAAAGGATCGTTGCATGCACTTCGCTCGCCTCACTGCAGCTACCGCGCTGGCGTTGATCGCCGCCACGGCAAACGCAGCCGCCCCCCTGCAGGCCCAGGTCGACGAGATCATCCGCCCACTGATGCGTGACCAGGACATCGCCGGCATGGCCGTAGGCCTGTACGTAAACGGCCAGGCGCACTACTTCAGCTACGGCGTGGCCAGCAAGGCCGACAACAAACCCGTCACCGCCGATACGCTGTTCGAGATCGGTTCATTGAGCAAAACCTACACCGCTACCCTTGCCGCGCTGGCCAGCGCCGAAGGCAAGCTTGATCTCGACGCACCGGCCCAACGCTACCAGCCAGCCCTTGCCGGCACGTCGCTGGGTAAAGCCAGTGTGCTCGAACTGGGGGCGTACAGTGCCGACTGCCTGCCCCTGCAGTTCCCTGACACCGTCCAGACGGACGAGCAAGCCCTGGACTTCTTCCGAACCTGGAAGCCCCGTGCTGAGCATGGTACCCAGCGCTGCTATTCGAACCCAAGCCTGGGGCTGTTCGGCGACTTGGCAGCACGCGCGCAGCAGCAGCCATTCGCAGAACTGATGACCAAAAGCCTGTTGCCACAAATGGGCCTGAAACACACCTACCTGCAGGTACCTGCCAGCGCGCAGGGCCTCTATGCCCAAGGGTATGACGCACAAAACCGGCCGGTGCACGTCAGCCCGGGCCCGTATGCCGATGAGGCCTACGCAATCAAGACCAGCGCCAGCGACCTGCTGCGCTACGTGCGCCTGCACATGCAGCCAGCCGAGCTGTCGCCTGCGTTGAGAAATGCGGCCGCCATTACCCAGGCGGGCTATTTCCAGGTCGGTGCAATGACCCAAGGCCTGGGATGGGAACGCTACCCCTACCCCGCAGCGCTCGATACGCTGGTCGATGGCAACGGTTCACGGATGGTTCGGGAGCCTCAGGCCACCCAGCGTCTGAACCCGACACGCCCCGCCCTGCCCCAGGCCTGGTACAACAAGACCGGCGCCACGGGCGGCTTTGGCGCCTATGCCGCGTTCATTCCGGCCGAAGGCAAGGCCATCGTTCTTCTGGCAAACCGCAATTATCCCAACGAAGAACGCGTGCGTGCGGCCTACCGGATCCTCTCCAGCATTGACCGCTGAAAGGCACCCCGAGCAGGATTGTCCGACAAGATGTAGTGGAAAAAAATATTCACTACAAAACGGTTGACGCCATTCATCGCGCTTGGGCATGATGAAGCCGTCTCCCTGATCGGGAGCGGTGGCAAGGGTGTTCCAGATGGCCTGCGCGGTAACGCAGGCCGTCCGTGGAGAGGGAACTGTCCAAAAGGCAGCGTGAGAAAGCCCCTGTTGCGATGCTGCTGTAGCAGCCTTGGTAGTGCGCTACATGCTGTAGCGCCAACTGTGAAAATCACCAACAAAAACGGGTAATGGGGGCTTTATGATGAACTTGAACAACAATCCCACAATTGACCAACTGGCCCAGCTGTTTGCCATGCGCAAGGACAGCCTCGACGACCACCTGCTGTGGGTCAGCCAAACCGGCGAAGTGCGCCTCGACCGCCTGCCGCCGAACACCATCGAAGATGAATTCGAAGAGCACCTGCCCAGCATGCGTGCCCGCTTCAAGGTCTACCGCCGTGGCCAGGGCTACGTCGGCAAGAAGGCCGCCGCCGACACCGAGTTCGTTGGCCGCGTGCTGCAGACCCTGCAACAAGAATGGCCCGCCGCCCGTGAGCGGCAGGCAGTCAAGGTGATCGAGCCGCTCAACTGACCCTTCATTGAGCTGCCACACCACTTCCTGAGCCCGGCCCGCATAGGCCGGGCTTTTTCATGCCTTGCGACGCTGTCGCTGCGGCAATGCCAATGCGCCAATCGCCAGCGCCCTGGCCCGCTCGACGCCCCATACCAAAGCACGTGTCATGGTCTCACCCGGGCGTGCCGGGTAATACTCTTCCAGCAACGCTTTGCCGTCCTGGCCGTACAGCCCAAGGAACAGTTGCGTGGCGCCCAGCCGTGACAGGCGCACCTGTACATCGATGGTGGTGCCATCGCTCAGTGCTTCATCGTGGCTGCGGCAGTGCAATTGCGCATCGGCCCACTGCCAGTAAGCCTCTTCCCTGACCCGCATGCAAACAGTGCTCCTTTCCTGAGATCCCCAGGCAGAAGACCACAGCTGCATCGATTCGGCGAGCACAACCCAGCGTTACCATGAGCAAGATCAAACAAGGAACAAAAAAAACCCGCGAAGGGTGCGGGGTTATGTGAACGGGGTCACTTTCTCGGGGCAACCCTCGGCGTGAAGCGGCCCTTTTTGCTGCGTTGCAGATGTGCCGGTTGCAACTGCTCCGAATCATCCAGCGTCATGTGGGCAAAGCCCAGCCGAAACGCTGCCTGACCGCAGCGCACCTGGCTGTTGATAGGGAACGCATCATTCATGTCTTCGAAAAAGGACTCACTCATGCCCTGTCTCCATTTCAGTGGCGACCGCGCCGGCAAGTGAAGGGTTTTGCCTGGAAAAACGCAGCCTGTGAAAGTGAGACTAGCCGGTCATTTACGGACTGCTCGGGCAAACCACCCGGAGCCGACAAGTGGCACAATGCCTTTATTTCAGGCGCACAGCGGTGCCCGTGGCGAACACTACAACCATGCCGCCTTGCACTGAGGGCATGCTGATTTCGAAATCCACACCCACCACTGCATCGGCTTGCAACTGCCGTGCCCGTGCTTTCAGTTCCTCGGTTGCCTGCTCGCGGGCGAGGCGTAGTGCGCCCTCCAGCGTCTGTGAGCGGCCGCCGAAGAAGTCGCGAAAGCGTGCAAAGAAATCGCGCACGAAGTTGATGCCTTGCACCGATTCGGAGCTGACTACGCCAAGGTATTCAGCAATCGGCCGGCCTTCGAGCTGGCTGGTGGTGGATATGATCATCGCAGGCTCCGGTGGCGTGACAAAAGAGCCCGAGTCTAACAAAGCATCGGCCCTTCGGGTTTACCCGGGAGAGGGCCGAACGGCTCTACACAACCATTATTGAGCGCTCGCAGCCCGTAACCGCTGGCCAAGCTTGGGTCCGAACACATTGACCAGCAGCCCGAGCATCACCAACAGCGCCCCCCACCCCTGCACTGCCGTCAGCCGCTCACCCAGCAACCAGGCGGAAGAGCTCAAGCCAATCACCGGCACCAGCAACGAAAACGGCGCGACCTTACCCGCCGGGTGCCGCGACAGCAGCGTGCTCCACAAGCTGTAGCCGAGCATGGTGGCTACGAACGCCAGGTAGATCAGCGCCAGCACCGAGCTCCAGCTGATATTGGCCAGCGCATGGCCGATACGCTCGGGCCCTTCCAGCCACCAAGACAGGGCCAAAAACGGCAGCGGCGGGATCAGCCCGCCCCAGATCACCAGCGCCACCAGGTCGACCGAGCCAAACCGCCGTGTGATGATATTGCCCATGCCCCACATTGCGCCTGCGCACAAGGTCAGCAGTAGCGCCACCATCGGCACGTGGCCACTGTCCTCGCTGCCGATCAGCGCCAGCCCGCTGGCTGCAACCAGCAAACCCAGCAGGCTCGCCAGGCGCAAGCGCTCACCCAGAAACAGCGCAGCGAACCCGAGGGTGAAGAAAGCCTGGGATTGCAACACCAGTGACGCCAGGCCTGGCGGCATGCCGCTATACATGGCCTGGAACAGGAAGGCGAACTGCCCCAGGGAAATCGTGGCGCCATAGGCGATCAGCCAGCGCCACGGCAGTTTCGGCCGCTTGACCAGCAAGATCGCCGGGAACGCAACCAGCAAGAAGCGCAACGCCCCCAACAGCATCGGCGGCAGGCCATCGAGGCCCACCTTGATGACCACGAAATTGACTCCCCAGGCGACGATCACCACCAGGGCAATCAGCAGGTCCTTGAGCGGCATTGCAGCTTCCTTCTTCAGGCGTTCTAGACATATTTCGTTACAGCATAAAGCCATTTGCACATGCTGGACCGGCACAGTTAGGCTTCGGCCTTGCGCAACAGTACAGATATTCTGGAACGGGCTCGGGCGTTCACCCTGACTCAACCTCCCTGTAACGTTGCACAGCGCGACCAACTCATACCTTGGGGCGCCCGGTGACCCAATAGTCAAGCGCCACTTTTCGTTTCAATCAGGCCACACCATGACCGATATCGCAGGGCAACTCGACCCTCCCCTGTTACCCGTCGACCAGCCTCGGGTGGTGGTCTTCGTTGCCTACCCCGCCATGGGCCTGCTCGACCTCAGCGGCGCGCAGACCGTGTTCTGGGCAGCCACCAAGGCCATGGCCGAGCGCGGCCTGCCCGGCTACCGCCTGCATACCGCCAGCCTCGACGGTGGCCTGCAACCGACCGCCGAAGGCCTGGTGGTGGCCACCGAGCGCCTGGATGATGCCATGGCCCAGGCCGTCGACACGTTGATCGTACCCGGCGCGCCGGACATCATCCGCAGCCTTCCCGAGCACGGTCCGCTGGTGGCCTGGCTGCGCCGCGCCAGCCAGCACGCCAGGCGCACCGCATCGGTCTGCAGCGGCACGTTCCTGCTGGCCAGTGCCGGCCTGCTCGACGGCCGTCGTGCTGCCACCCACTGGGCCATGTGCGAGGTGTTGCGGCGCGACTTCCCGGCCGTGCAGGTCGACCACGAATCGATCTTCGTTCAGCAAGGTACCGTGTGGACGTCGGCGGGTGTGAGTGCAGGGATCGACCTGGCACTGGCGCTGGTCGAGCTGGACTGCGGCCGCGACGTCGCGATGCAGGTGGCGCGCGAACTGGTGGTGTTTCTCAAGCGCCCGGGCGGCCAGGCGCAGTTCAGCGAACTGCTCAAGCTGCAAGGCCAGGACTGCGCGGAGTTCGAAGCCCTGCACCTGTGGCTCAATGAGAACCTGGGCGACCCACGCTTGAGCGTGGAGCGCATGGCCGAACAGGCGCACATGAGCCTGCGCAATTTCACCCGGGTGTACAAACTGAAGACCGGCCGCACACCGGCCAAGGCGATCGAGGTGTTCCGCCTGGAGGCGGCCCGGCGCCAGCTGGAAAACACCGACAGCCACATCGAGCAGGTCGCCCGCCTGTGCGGCTTCGGTAGCGAAGAACGCATGCGCCTTGCCTTCCAGCGCCACCTGGCCGTCACCCCGCGCGACTACCGTGCGCGCTTCGCCCGCAGCGTGCCGCTGGCCGAAATTCAGGGTTCTTTGGCCTAGGGCCCGCGCTTCGTCGCCCGTAGCATCGTTGATCGCAAACAAGGGCTACCTTGTTCTATCCGGACCTTCCAGGAGCACAACGATGAAAAACATCCTGATCATTGGCGCAGGTTTCGCCGGGCTGTGGAGCGCCCTGAGCGCTGTCCGCCAACTGGACCTGCATGGCCGTACGGATATCGAGGTGACGCTGCTCGCGCCTCAGCCCGAATTGCATGTGCGCCCACGGTTCTACGAGCCCGACGTGCACACCATGGCTGCGCCGTTGCAGGCGTTGTTCGAGGCGGTGAGTGTGCGTTTCGTGCAGGGCACGGCGTTCCACATCGACGAAGCCGGCAAGCGTGTGAGCTACCGCACCCAGAGCGGCACCGAATGCAGCCTGCCCTACGACCGGCTGATCATGGCCTGCGGCAGCGTTCTCAACCGCCCGGACATGGTCGGTATCGAACATGTCTTCGATGTCGACAAGATCGACAGTGCCGCACGCCTTGAGGCCCACCTCAAGTCCTTGGCCAACCTGCCCGACACCCCTGCACGCAATACCGTGGTAGTGGCGGGCGGCGGCTTCACCGGCATCGAGACCGCGACCGAGCTGCCATCGCGCTTGCGCAATATCCTTGGCGAGCAGGCACGGCTGCGCGTGGTGGTGGTCGACCGCGGCGTGAAAATCGGTGCAGCTTTGGGCGACGGCATTCGCCCCTCTATCGAGCAGGCCTGCGAGTCACTGGGTATCGAATGGATCTGCGCGGCCAGCGTGGCCTCGGTCGACCCCGAAGGCGTACTGCTGGACAACGGCCAGCGCATCGAGGCCGGTACAGTGATCTGGACCGTGGGCTTCAAGGCCAACCCGTTGACCGAGCAGATCAGCGGCGAACGCGACCGCCAAGGCCGCCTGCACGTGGATGGCAACCTCAAGGTCAAGGGCAATGATGCGGTGTATGCCGCCGGTGACGTGGCCTACGCGGCCTGCGATGAGGCGGGCAACTACGCGGTGATGTCCTGCCAGCATGCCATCCCGCTCGGGCGTTACGCGGGCAACAACGCTGTGGCCGAACTCATTGGCGTGGCGCCCATGCCCTACAGCCAGCCCAAGTATGTGACCTGCCTCGACCTGGGTGCCTGGGGCGCGGTATACACCGAGGGCTGGGAGCGCACGGTCTCGCCGCCCACGGACAAGGCCGAAGCGAAGGTGCTGAAGTCGCAGATCAACTCGATCTGGATTTATCCGCCAGCGGCCACGGACCGTCAGGCAGCATTGGCGGCGGCGGACCCGACCATACCAGTGGCCTGACCCAGCATCCATGGCCCACGCTTGGCAGCGCGGCAACACCTGCGCCGCGCAAGCAGTTCAATCCCGCTCGAAGAAGCTTGAGCCCTTTTCCTTCAGCAGCGCTACCAGCGCCCCGGCTGCCGGCGACAGGTAGCCGTCGGTGCGCACGGACACCGCCACGGTCCGGCGCATGGTGGTTTGCTGCAGAGGCACCTCGCGCAACCACGTCATCCCCAACCCGTGTTCCAGCGTTTCCCGTGCGACAAAGCTGAGCAGTCGCGTTCGGGCGATCAGCCGTGGCAACAGTGAAATCGCGTTGGTTTCCACCTGCACTTGCGGCGCCGGCAACTGGTGGCTGATGAATACATTGTCGATCCAGCGCCGCGCTGTAACGGTCGGCCCTGCCAGCACCCAGCGGTACTGGCAGAGGTCCTTTAGCTCGATGGGCCCGCAGAACACCGGATGCTCGGCGCTGGCCACCACAATCGCCTCATCTTCAAGGATGGCATGCGTGGTGAACTGCGGGTCATCGGCAAGCTGCGGCGAAATGATCACATCCAGGCGCCCCGCCCGCAGCGACTCCTTGAGTACATCGTCCTGCGCGATAGACAGCTTCAGGGTTACCTCAGGCGCCCGTTCGAGCAAGGCGGCGGTCAGGTGGGGCAGCAAGTGGTCGGCCATGCTCGCCGCGCAGCCCAGGCGAATGTTACCCACCAGCCCATTGGCAAAATCGCGCACCTCACGCTCGGTTTCGGCGATGTTCAGTTGCAGTTGCCTGCCCCGTGCCAGCAACAGCTTGCCGACATCGGTGAGTTTGATGCGGCGGCCGTCGCGCTGAAACAACCGGGTGCCCAGCGACTCTTCAAGCCGTTGAATGCTCTTGGTCAGTGCCGGCTGGCTGCGGTTGAGCTTTTCTGCGGCTCGGCCCAGATGGCCGAGTTCGGCGATGGTTTCGAAGTAGGTGAGATCGCGCAGGTCCATGATTCATGAATTTCAGTTATGGATTCATCAAAAGTAGAAAATAGACTTGATCGATTACGCAGTCGATAATTTTCTGCGCTGGCGTTGCCAGCCCGCGTTGTCGCTACGCAAGGAGTATCCCCGTTGCAGACTGCCCTCCCAGGCTCTTCCAGAACCCCCATCCTGTGGCTAGCCCTGCTGACCTGCGCCGGCGCCTGCGGCCAGCTGCTGCATGCCATGGCCGTACCGGCCGGCTTGTTCCTCGGCCCCATGCTGGTAGCCATTGCGTTTGGCGTATCCGGAGCACGCTTGAGCATGCACCGCCAGGTGTTCCGCTTCGGCCAAGGCTGTGTTGGCCTGCTGGTCGCACACTCGGTGACCTGGGCTGTGCTGGTCTGCATGGCGCACTCCTGGCACATGATGCTGGTGGCCACCTTCATCACCGTTGCCCTGAGCGCCCTGGTCGGGCTCGGTACCGTGCGTTTCGGTGGCATACCTGGCAGCACGGCTGCGTGGGGAACCGCGCCCGGTGCGGCCTCGGCCATGGTATCGATGGCCGAAGAAAACGGCGCCGACGCCCGGGTGGTGGCGACCATGCAATATGTGCGGGTGGTGTGCGTGGTGATGATCGGTGCACTGGTCAGCCACCTGCTGGGCGCTACGCCGGGCAACGGCGCCGTGGCCAGTTCATCGGCGGTGATGCAAAGCCCGAACCTGTTCGACACGGCACTCAGCGTTGGCGTGGTGCTGTTCGGTATGCTGGTGGGTAGCCGCATGCCGGCCGGCGCCCTGCTGATGCCGCTGTTGCTCGGCGGTGCGCTGCAACTGGGCGGCGTGCTGACGATCACCCTGCCCGCACCGCTGCTGGCCTTCGCCTATGGCGCCATCGGTTGCTACATAGGCCTGCGCTTTGACCGGCAGACCGTGCGCTATGTGTGGAAGCGCTTGCCGACGATGATTGCAGGCGCCATGGCCTTGATCATCCTGTGTGCCGCCTGTGCCTGGGTACTGGCAATGGCCATGGATACCGACTTTCTGTCGATGTACCTGGCCACCAGCCCAGGGGGGCTGGATGCCATGGCGATCATCGCGGTCGAGACGCATGCCGACGTCGGGTTGGTGCTGGCGATGCAGACCTTGCGCTTGTTTGGCGTGATTCTTACCGGGGCCTTCTGTGCTCGGCAGATCATTCGAATGACACAGGCATGACCTGATCGCGCCCTGCGCTGACGGTCAGCCGCGCAACGCCGCCTCGATTGCGGCCACATCGATCTTGCCCATGTCCATCATCGCCTCGAACGCCCGCCTTGCCGCTGCCCTGTCCGGGTTGCCGATGGCTTCGATCAGGATCCTTGGGCAGATCTGCCAGGATATTCCCCACTTGTCCTTGCACCAGCCGCAGACGCTTTCTTGTCCGCCATTGCTGACGATGGCATGCCACAGTCGGTCGGTCTCGGCCTGGTCCTCAGTGCTGACCTGAAACGAAAATGCCTCGCAGTGGCTGAACGCCTTGCCGCCATTGAGCCCCACGCAAGGGATGCCCATGACGGTGAATTCGACCGTGATCACATCACCCGCCTTGCCTGAGGGGTAATCACTCGGTGCCTGATGCACCGCGATCACCTTGCTGTCGGGGAAAGTGCTGGCGTAGAAGTTCGCAGCGTCTTGCGCGTCGTGATCGAACCACAGGCAAATCGTGTTCTTGGCAGTCATGGCAAGGCTCCAGGGATAGGCCGGGACCTTTCAGTCTAGCCCCTGGGCACGGCACGGCGATGGGCGGGGCGCACGCTTGATCGGAGTGCGTCAAGCGCAGTGATTGCCGATGTCTGGCCAAATCAGAAAATCCCTACACGCAGCGGAGAATTATCGAGCCTTTGCACGCTTCACTTATCCATCCGGCAAGCACGATCATCTCCAAAGCGGCCTATAACCGACTTTTTTCAGGGAGATTCAGGTTTGTCGGACTTCCAAGCAAAGCTGCAGCACCTTACCGCTGAACAGGTCGAGGCGCTGTACAGCGAATACATCAGCGGTGAAAAGATTGCACACCTGCTCGAGCGCTACGCCATCGACCTGGCACCCAGCAGCCTGATCAAGGCGTTCCCGCCCCTGCCCTGCGCCGACCTGTGTTGCCCCTACTGCAAAACCAGCCTGTATGAACGGCGTAAAAGCCGCACAGCTTCGAGCTGCCACGAAAACATGGCCTTCTGCAAAACCTGCGAGCATCGCCATTACTTCCCCGGGCGTACACAGTGGCGACGCGATTGCGCGTGCCAACCGTGCCTGGCGGCGCGCCAACAGGCCAGGCTGGAGCTGCAAGCACAACAGCGCCAACGCATAAGGGAGCACTGGTCACTGGCCAGACGCCGGCCGATACCTCTGCGCAGCCTTTCGATAACCCGCAAGCTGCAACTGTTGGCCCTGCTCGAGGTGCGAATGGACAAACAGCTTGACCGCCTGCTCCCGGCAGAGCATCCCACTGGCGATGAATGTCTCAGCCCGTCCAAGGCCATGGATGCAAACCTGCTGCAGGCTTTGCAAGAAGACCTGATCCTGCTGGTCGACCCTGATTCGCCGCCGGTATGTTTCAGCAATGACCCAACGCCCAAGGCATGGCGTGACAAAGTGTACTGGGTGGTCAATGTAAGCCTGCACGGGCACCAACGTGCCCGCCTGACGCCGCTGCATCGCGCGCTGCTTGAGCTGCTGGGCGCAGGCCCCCGGCCCGAGTGGCGCGAAGAGCTCAGCGAGGCAATCACAGCCTTGGCGATTGAAGAGGTGTTTGCCTGCATTGCTTCACGCTGCGCTGCGCATGGCCTGCCGTTCGAAGCTAGCGCAAAGGCCGAGCGGGTTGTCGCTCAACTGCTCGGTATGCTGCCAGTAGCGTCTGCCTGGTCGCTTGTCGACGGCGCGGTGCACGGCGCGCTTGCCTACAGGGCGCGCAGCCATGTCACGCCGCTTCATGCCAGCAGCACCATTCCCGCCAACATGCTGGCGGCGGCTGAACGGGCCGTGAGGGAGCAGTGGCAGTTCAGCCCGTGCAGCTACGCCAGCAACGCAGTGCTCAACCACTACAGCCGTGTGCTGTTCGATGTACTCCTGCGACAGGCGGATCACGGCCTGCGGCGCAGGATTGCCGAGTACATCGAGCAGCTTCCCTGTCGTGGCGCATAACGGCAGTCACTTCAGCGTTTTTTCCAGGCCCTTGACGATCCCGCGAACAGGCCGCTTCCGACACGCGAAGCAGTCTGTTCGCCGAGGCGCTCTAGCCCGCCCTTTGCAACATCCTGCAGACAATTCCTACCCCCAGCAGTGAACCTGCTTGCAAAAATGCGGTCTTTCGCTGACGGTCAATCCACCGACCGGTTCGCCGGCCCAGCCAACGTTCCAGCGTCACCGGGCCTATTTTTCCTGATGCAGCGAAGACCCAACATGCCTGAATCCCGCCCAGCCTCCCTCGCCCTCCCTGCCCTGCGCGGCACCCTGATCGCCGCTCTGGTGGCTCTCGCCGCCCCCGTGCATGCCCAAGAGCCGGCCAGCGATGCGCGCTGGGTCAGCGACAGCCTGAGCACCTATGTACGCAGCGGCCCTACCGACGGCCACCGCATCGTCGGCACACTCAAATCCGGACAGAAGCTGACCCTCATCGGCAGTCAGGGCAACTACAGCCAGGTGCGCGGGCAGAACGGTGACCTGGTGTGGATCCTCTCCAGCGACCTGCAATCGGTCCCGGGCCAGGGTGAGCGATTGCCTGAACTTGACGCACAGGTAGCGCAGTTGTCCGGGCAGCTCAAAACCATCGACGACAGCTGGAAGAACCGCGTGCAGGGCATGCAGGAAACCCTCGACTCGCGCAAAAAGCTGGTCGACGAACTGCAAGCACGCAACCAGGCATTGAACGAACAGCTTGATCAGACCCAGTCGAACCTGCGCGACGCTCAGGCACGCTTGGGTGATGAGAACAAACAGGTAATGATGCGTTACATGGTCTACGGCGGCAGCATTGCCGGCGCGGGCCTGTTGGCGGGGCTGATCCTGCCGGCACTGACCCGCGGTCGCAAGAAGAACGACCGCTGGTTCTGAGGCTTGTCCGGCCAGGCAACGGGTTGCCAGTACCGGCCTGATCGCCGGCGAGCCGGCTCCATAAGCCCCAGAACGAGGTTCCTGAGCGGCGGGCTCGCCCGCGCCATTTACTGCCGCAACCGCTCCAGCGCCTGCAGTACGAACCTCGTCGCCCGTTCGGTCTCGCCTTCCCGGCAGGCAATCCCCAGTTGCCGCCACAAGCCAGGGCGCAGCGGCCGGCGCGCAATGCGCCGGTCCAGTTCGGCCATCTCGCCTTCCTGAGGCAGCAAGGTAGCGCCATAACCGGCACCCACCAGGCTCTTGATCGCGTCGTTGTAGTTCAACTCGATCCGCGGCTCAGGATACAACCCGGCGGCAGCGAACCACTCTGCGGTCACCCGCGACAGTTGGGTACTGCTGTCATTGAGAATCAGCGCTCGCTGCCCCAGCCAGGCCGGTGTAACCCTGGCCGGCGGCTGCCAGTCGGCCGGCACGTAGGCCAGGATCGGGTCGCGCCGCCAGGCGGTTACCTTGATGCCCTTGCCCGCCACCTGCGGCAAAGCCACCAGGCCGATATCCAGGGCGCCTTCGCGCAGCCGCAGCAGGGAAGCCTGGGAGGTCAGCACCTGCACCTGCACATCGATGCCTGGATGTGCCACCCGCAAGTGCTCCAATGCCTGGGGCAACAGGTGGGCGATGGCGCCGGTCGAGGCGCCCAGGCGCACCCGACCGGTCAGGCCTTCGACCTGGCGCCGCACTTCATCCAAGGCAAGATCGGCATCGGCCAACAGCCGGCGGGCACGTACCAGCAGGGTTTCACCGATGGCGGTGGGGCGCACCTGGTTGCGGTTACGGGTCAACAGCGGCGCACCAACCCTCGCCTCGAGCTCGGCCACGTGCAGGCTGATGGTAGGCGGCGCCAGGTTGAGCTGGCGCGCAGCCTCGGCGAATGACCCCAGGTCGGTAATGACCACAAGGGTGCGGAGGCGATCGAGGCTGATTTCACGCATGGGGGTGGGCCGGTTCAGGGTACATTTCGTTCAGAAAATATGAACGTCTGCATCATGATATTCAAATTTTATTTACCACGACGGCAGGCGAGCATAGGCCATCTTCCTTTTGACCGGACCCGACCATGCGCACCCCTATTGTCTTCATCGACGGCGACCAAGGCACCACCGGCCTGCAGATCCATGCCCGCCTGCAAGGGCGCACCGATTTGCAACTGCTGACCCTGCCCGAGGCTGAACGCAAGGACCCGCAACGGCGCAGCGACGCCATCAACAGCGCTGACATCGCCCTGCT
This sequence comes from Pseudomonas sp. SG-MS2, assembly GCF_009933855.1. Lineage (NCBI taxonomy): Bacteria > Pseudomonadati > Pseudomonadota > Gammaproteobacteria > Pseudomonadales > Pseudomonadaceae > Pseudomonas > Pseudomonas sp. SG-MS2. The sequence goes on from NZ_MOMO01000272.1 coordinate 28,747, forward strand.
CTGCCTGCCCGACGCCGCCGCGCGCGAGGCCGTGGCGGCCATCCGCAACCCGGCAGTGCGGGTGATCGATGCGAGTTCCGCGCATCGCACCACCCCCGGCTGGGTCTACGGCCTGCCTGAACTGGACCCGCGGCAGGCCGAGCGCATTGCTTTGGCCAAGCGGGTCAGCAACCCCGGCTGCTACCCCACTGGCGCCATCGCCCTGCTGCGCCCGCTGGTGCAGGCTGGCCTGTTGCCCGCCGACTACCCGCTGAGCATCCATGCCATCTCCGGCTATTCCGGCGGTGGCCGTGCGGCGGTCGAGCGCCATGAGCAGCCCGGGGCGCAGCGGGCGCCCACCCTGCAGATGTACGGCCTGGAGCTGGCGCACAAGCACGTACCGGAAATCCAGCTGCATGCCGGCCTGGCAGCCCGGCCCATGTTCATGCCTGGTTATGCGGCCTATCGTCAGGGCATCGTCCTGAGCATCCCGCTGCAATTGCGCCTGCTGCCAGGCCAGATCCGCGCCGAGCAATTGCAGGCATGCCTTGAACGGCACTACCAGGGCGCACGCCACGTGATGGTGTCCCCACTGCACCAGCAGGGGGCGGCCTCGCCGCTGGATCCTGAGGCATTGAACGACAGCAACGACCTGCGCCTGGCCCTGTACGCCAACCCCGAACACGGCCAGGTACTGCTCACGGCAGTATTCGACAACCTGGGCAAGGGCGCCTCGGGTGCGGCGGTGCAAAACCTCGAGCTGATGGTCGCAGCACCNGCATCAACCGGTGCGGGGCGATACAACAGCCGCCGGAGCCCGTCCACCGATGTTCATTCTGAGCCGCCTCGACAGCGTGCCGCCCGAATCCTTCCAGAACCAGATCCGTGAACTGGTGATCCACCATGTCGGCGAACTGAGCAGCGTCGCCATTCGTGCCGACAACCCGTTGTACCCGCTGTACCAGTACGGCGTCGGCATGGAGGTGCATCAGTACCTGCAGGCCATGGACGGTACTCGCGGCCTTGCCGTGGAGCTGACCCTGGCACTGGACGCCGAAGCGCCGGACCAGATGCTCGGTTTCGCCCTTACATTGCCTGCCCAGGACAATGCGCAGGCCTGTGCACTGGCCTTTCTCGCCGTGGTGCCCGGGCATCGCCGTCAAGGTATCGGCCGCGCCTTGCTGGCCGATGTGCAGGCACGCTTTGCCAGCGTCGAACTGAACGCCTTTGCCAACCAGGTGCCATGGTTCGAAGCGAGGGGCATGCAGGTGGTGGCCGCCAGTGGGCCGCAAGTGTTGATGAGCAGCACCGGCCAAGCCAGCGGCGCGCTGATCGGCCGCCTGGATATCGCGCCGATTTACCAGGCCACTGAAGTGCACCAGATTCATACCTACCTGCTCAATCAGCAGGGTGAAGATGCGATGATCGAAGCCGAGCAGCAGCGCGATGAGTGGCTGGATGAGCTGACGGAGCAGGCCCGCGCCTGTGTGAGGCAACGCAAGACGGTGCATTGACCGTGGGGGCCTGATCGCGGGCCCCCCGCGATCAGGCCTGAACAAGCACTTGAGCTAGACCTGACTCACCGGAATATCTCCCCCACCCTTGCCATCGCGCCGCTCCCCAATCCAGTCACTGACCTGCTGGCCGAACTGCGCCGGTGCCTTGCGCCCGAAGCGCCGTGCCAGGTCGAGGATAGTCTGCTGCGCCAGGGCCTCTTCCATCCGCTTTTGCGCCCCCAGCATTACTGCATGGATCGCACAGGTGCCCTCGGTGGCCCAACCCGGCGGTGAGCCTTCGAACAGCGTGCAACGCTCGCGGATCTCGCGGCAGTCGAAGATTTTCTTCGGCCCGTCAATGGCATTGACGATGTCCAGCACGGTGATCTCGTCCGACGGCCGGGCCAGTCGAAAGCCCCCCCGCACGCCTTCGGTCGCTGCCACCAGTTTGGCCCGGGCCAATTTGGTGAATACCTTGGCCAGGTATTCCTGCGGCACCCCCTGCAACTGCGCCAGGTCGCGAACACTGGACTCGCGGGTGTCACCGCGCTCGTCCACCAGGTACAGCAGGCAATGGATGCCGTATTCAACGCCAGCACTGTAGAGCGACATATAAATCTCCGACCAAACTTGTCGCCAATATTACGCTTACCGGCGTGCAATGGCAAAGCCATGAAATGCCATTGGTCGCTACCCGCGCGCCCTGAGAATACCTATCCAACCCTTTAATCATAAGTCTTTCAGCGCTCAGATCGGCTTCTCGGCCAAGGCTCGGCTGGAAAAAAGAGTTGCACGAGATAACTGCGATCAATACAGTCGTAGTTGTTCCACGCAGACACACACCCGTCGAAGCCCCCCCCCCTTACCCACGGAGCATCCTCATGAAATCTAACGTTTTGATCATCGGTGCCGGCTTTGCCGGTGTATGGAGCGCTTTGAGCGCCGCCCGCCTGCTCGACCAGGCCCGGCGCGACGACCTGAGCATCAGCGTGCTGGCGCCCCAGCCTGAACTGCGTATCCGGCCACGCTTCTACGAAGCCGACGTGCATGGCATGAAGGCGCCAGTGGGTGAGCTGTTCGAAGCCGTGGGTGTGCAGTTCCTCGCAGGCCATGTGCAGACCATCGACGCCCAAGGGCGCAGCGTGAGCTACACCGACGCAAGCGGCCTGCCCCAGCAGATCGCCTATGACCGCCTGATCCTGGCAGCCGGCAGCCAGGTGGCACGCCCGGCGATAGCAGGCGTGGCCGAACACACCTTTGACGTCGACCAGATGGAGTCGGCCGTGCGTCTCGAGCAGCACCTGGCGGGCCTGGCCGCCCTGCCCGCCTCACCGGCACGCAACACCGTGGTGGTTTGCGGCGGTGGTTTCACGGGCATCGAGACCGCTACTGAAATGCCTGCCCGCCTGCGTGCCGTACTCGGTGACGCTGCGGTGCGCGTGCTGGTGGTCGATCGAGGTGCCCAGGTTGGCGCCGCGCTGGGTAAGGGCATCACGCCGTCGATTGTCGCGGCTTGCGAACAGGCGGGCGTCGAGTGGTTGGCCGGCACCTCGGTGGTTGCCGTCGATGCCGGTGGCGTCACCTTGGACAACGGCGAGTATATCGCCAGCAAGACCATAATCTGGACCGTGGGCGTCAAGGCAAGCCCGCTGACCACCCAGGTAGCGGGCGAGCGCGACACCTTCGGCCGTCTGAAGGTAGACGACCACCTCAAGGTGGTTGGCCAGGCACACATCTACGCCACGGGTGACACCGCCTGGGCAGCCGTCGACGAACTGGGCAACCATGCGCTGATGACCTGCCAGCACGCCATCCCCATGGGCCGCTACGCAGGCAACAATGCCATGGCCGACCTGCTCGGCGAACAGCCGGTGGTGTATCGCCAACCCAAGTACGTCACCTGCCTGGACTTGGGCGGCTGGGGCGCGGCGTTCAGTGAAGGCTGGGAGCGCGAACTTAAATTGCAGGGCCAGGAAGGCAAGGCCCTCAAGCGCCAGATCAACAGCGTATGGATCTACCCGCCAGCCGCTGACCGTGCCTTGGCCCTGGCGGCCGCCGACCCATTGATTCCGATCGTTTGACGTAACTTCCTGACAGATCCGTCAATAAATGACGGATTTGTCAGCAGATGACGCTGCATTGAATGTCTGGTCAATAATGATGGCAATATGGCACTATTCTGAAAAACAATAATCAGAGGTGAGGCACATAACTATATTGCAGCACATTGAGCGCTTGGCATCGCCCCGGTGAACCGGGTGTGTGCCCATTTGCTTGATTGCGCACCACCGTCAAGGAACATTCCATGCAGTTACGGAATATGAAGATCGGCATTCGCGCTGCCAGCGTATTTGCCCTGTTGGGCGCCCTGGTCCTGGTCATGGGCCTTATCGCACTCTATGAAACCCGGCAGATGGACAAGGCCACGGACGAAATCCGGGTCACCTGGATGCCCGCCGTGGTCGCCCTCGGTGACATCAGTACCAACCTCGGCCGCGCCCGCGCCATCACCCTGCGCGCCGCGCTGGATGACAGCCCCACCGAGCGCATGCGCAACATCGAGTTGTTCAAAGGCATCAATGAACAACTCAACAACGGCCTGAAGGACTATGAAGCCACCATCATCGCCGCCGATGACCGTGCCCTGTTCAACACATTGATCGCCGCCCATCGACAGTACTTCGGCCTGCAGTCACAGGTACTCAAAGACATTGCCGCCGGCCGCATGGCCGAGGCCAAGCAGCAGATCAGCGGCCCGCTCACCCAGTACGCCGACACCATGATGAAAGCCCTGTCGGCCTTGATCACTTACAACAGCAACGGTGCCGAGCAAGCCTCACAGCGCAGCAGTGACGTGGCCGACGAAGCCTTCGCAGCCATTATCGGCTCTCTGCTGGTGATCATGATCGCCCTGGTGGCCATTGCCACCGTGCTTACCCGCAGCATCGTCGTGCCATTGGCAGATGCCGTGGCCGTGGCCGAACGTGTCGCCACCGGCGACCTGACCCACGACATCACGGTTACCGGCCGCGATGAACCAGCCTTGCTGCTGCGTGCCCTGAGCCGCATGCAGGCAAGCCTGCGCGATACCATTCGCAAAATTGCGGCCTCATCCGACCAGCTGGCCTCCGCTTCGGAAGAGCTGCACACGGTTACCGAAGATACCAGCCGTGGCCTGCACCAGCAGAGCGCGGAAATAGACCAGGCGGCCACGGCCGTCAACCAGATGACCGCCGCCGTAGAAGAAGTGGCGAACAACGCGGTGAGCACTGCCGATGCGTCCCAGGGCGCCGACCGCACCACACGCGATGGCCGCGAGCAGGTCAACCAGGCGCTGGCCTCGATCCAGCACCTGGTCGATGACGTTACCGGCACCTCTGCCGAAATCGAGCAGTTGGCCAGCAATGCCAACGAGATCAGCCGCGTGCTCGATGTGATTGGCGCGATTGCCGGCCAGACCAACCTGCTGGCCCTCAACGCTGCCATCGAAGCCGCACGTGCCGGTGAGGCGGGCCGTGGTTTTGCCGTGGTCGCCGATGAAGTGCGTGCCCTTGCCCACCGCACTCAACAGTCCACGGCAGAGATCGAACAGATGATTGCCGGGATTCAGAACGGTACCGAGCGGGCAGTGACGGCCATGCACAGCAGCCAGGGGCGTGCCACCGGTACGCTGGAAGTGGCACAGGGTGCCGGGCAGGCGTTGGAAGTGATTGCCGAGGCGATCGCTTCGATCAACCAGCGCAACCTGGTGATCGCCAGTGCTTCGGAAGAACAGGCACAAGTGGCGCGGGAGGTGGACCGCAACCTGGTCAACATCCGCGACCTGGCGATGCAGACCTCGGCGGGCGCCAACCAGACCAGTGCGGCGGCGCAGGATTTGTCGCGCCTGGCGGTTGATTTGAACGGCATGGTCGCGCAGTTCAAAGTCTGATCTGAAACTGCTGGGGCCGCTTTGCGGCCCCCGGGCAACTACCCCTTGGCGCTGACAGCCCGCACAACCTTCTCGGCCTTGCCCCGCGTAGCCAGGCAGTAATACAACGGCACCGTCACGATCAAGCCGAACAGCCAGGACAAGTCTGCGCCCTCGACAATGTTCGAATAGGGCCCTACATAAAGCGACGTGTTGGCAAACGGCAACTGCACCAGAATCCCGCACGCATAGGCAATGATCGCGTGGGGGTTGAAGCGCCCGTAAATTCCGCCGTCAGCGCGGAAGATCGAAGCAATGTCGTATTCACCCTTCTTGATCAGATAAAAGTCGATCAGGTTGATCGAAGCCCACGGCACCAGCACCAGCAACAGCGCCAGGATCAGCCCGATAAAGTGGCCGATGAAGTCCGCCGAGGCATTCAGCGCAACCATTGCGCACGCCACCAGAATCACTGCAGCCAGCATTACCCGCACCTTGATGCTGGGCGTCCATTGGGCGAAGAAGGTCTGGATGGCGGTGACGATCGACAGCACCGCACCGTAGAGATTGAGGGCGTTGTGGCTGATGATGTTGAGCAGGAACAGCACCATCAGGATCGGGCCCAGCCAGCCGGTGGCCTGCTTGACCGCATCCATCGCGTCGGTGCCTTGGGGCACACACAGCACCGCCACCGCACCAAAGCTGAAGCACAGGATGGTGCCCAGGGTGGCGCCGAAGTACGTGGCCCAGAACGGCTTGGCAATACCGACTTCCTTGGGCAGGTAACGCGAGTAGTCGGAGGTGTACGGCGAGAAACTGATCTGCCAGATGGTCCCCAGCGACACGGTGGCGATGAAGCCCGACAGGTTGAACGCGCCTCGGCTGAAGAAGTCGGCCGGCAGTTCCTGGGTAAACATCATGATGAAACCGGCCAGCAATGCCGACCCCATCACCCAGGTGCCAATGCGGTTCAGGCTATGAATGAAGCGGTAGCCGATAACACCGATCGCCGTCGCGCTCAGGGCGCCGATGACGATCGCCGTGGGCATCGGCACGCTTGGGGCAATGCCGTGGATCGACTTGCCTGCCAGCACGATGTTGGAAATGAAGAAACCAACGTAGATCAACGCCGTGAAGAACACGATCAGCAGGGCACCGTACCGGCCGAACTGGCCGCGGCTCTGCACCATCTGTGGGATGCCCAGTTGCGGTCCTTGTGCAGAGGCCAGGGCGATGACCACGCCCCCGATCAGATGGCCCAGCACGATGGCGATCAGGCCCCACAACAGGTTCAGGTTAAATACCTGGACCACCATGGCGCCGGTGACGATAGGCAGTGGCGCGATGTTGGTACTGAACCAGAGGGTGAACAGGTCGCGCGCCTTCCCATGGCGCTCGGCAGGTGGAACGTAATCGACCGTGTGATTCTCGACAAACTGGTGTTGCGATGACGGTTGGGACATGGTTTTCAGCTCGAAAGGTCGTTTTTATCTTTGTAAGGAAACCGCGTCTAGGCGGCCTCTCAGCTGCGGACCATATTATGGTATTCCAAGCTTTTGACAACACTGATTCGGTTTTAAAAACCCTTACTGATCCGGTTCAGCAACCGAGGCCACGCCCTGATTATTTCAGCAAAGCCCCATTTCATGCGGCTTTGAGCCATTCATCATGTTTTTTACAGCACTAAAAATTCCGCTTGCAAAACGAGTATTACGGTATACCATCAGACACATCAACGATAAAAAGCGGCCCACCGCTACCCCCTTCGAGGTACACGCCATGATCGACGCAACCGTTTACAAGAACGTCTTGGGCTCCTTCCCCTCAGGCGTCACCGTCATCACCACCCTGGACGACGACGGCTCGATCGTCGGCCTTACCGCCAGCGCCTTTTCTTCCCTGTCGATGGACCCGCCGCTGGTGCTGTTCTGCCCCAACTACAGTTCCGATTCCTACCCTGTGCTGATCAAGAACAAGCGCTTTGCCATTCACCTGCTCTCCGGTGAACAGCAGGCTGAAGCCTACGCCTTCGCCAAAAAGGGCAAGGACAAGGCCGCCGGTATCGAGTGGACCCTGAGTGAACTGGGCAACCCGGTGCTGGCGGGGGCCACTGCGGTGATCGAATGCGAGTTGTGGCGTGAATATGAAGGTGGCGACCACGCGATAATGGTCGGCAAGGTGCACAACCTGATCGTTCCCGAGCAGGCCCCACGGCCGATGGTCTACTGCCGCGGCAAAATGGCCAGCCTGCCCGCCTTCGCCTGAGACGCCTAACGTTATTACTGACGCCTGGCACGCCAGGCGAGACTTTCAAGCTGCGAGGAATGCCCCATGAAATTTTCGTTGTTCGTACACATGGAACGTTGGGATGAACAGGTCAGCCACCGCCAGCTGTTCGAAGACCTCACCGAACTGACCCTGATGGCCGAAAACGGCGGTTTCAGCACCGTGTGGATCGGCGAACACCACGCCATGGAATACACCATTTCGCCAAGCCCGATGCCGCTGCTGGCCTACCTGGCGGCACGCACCGAGAAGATCCGCCTGGGCGCCGGCACCATCATTGCACCGTTCTGGAACCCGATCCGCGTGGCCGGCGAGTGCGCCCTGCTCGACGTGATCAGCAACGGCCGCATGGAAGTGGGCCTGGCCCGGGGCGCCTACCAGTTCGAGTTCGACCGCATGGCCAATGGCATGCCGGCCACCGACGGCGGCAAGGCCCTGCGCGAAATGGTCCCGGCGGTACGCAAGCTGTGGGAAGGCGACTACGCCCATGAAGGCGAAGTCTACAATTTCCCCACCTCCACCAGTGTGCCCAAGCCGGTGCAGCATGGCATGCCGCCGATGTGGATCGCTGCGCGCGACCCGGACTCACACAACTTTGCGGTGAAAAACGGTTGCAACGTGATGGTCACCCCGTTGATGAAGGGTGATGAAGAAGTACTGGACCTGAAAAACAAGTTCCAGGCTGCGCTGGACAACAACCCCGAGGTGCCGCGCCCGCAACTGATGGTGCTGCGCCACACCCACGTGCACAGCCCGTCGGAGCCCGATGGCTGGAAAGTCGGCGCCCAGGCCATTTCGCGCTTCTACCGCACCTTCGATGCCTGGTTCGGCAACAAGACGGTCCCGGTCAACGGCTTCCTGGAGCCAAGCCCCGAATCGAAGTTCGCCGAGGTGCCGGCCTTCGCGCTGGAGAACATCCGCAAGAACACCATGATCGGCACCCCGGAAGAAATCATCGCGCGCATCAAGTACTACCAGGAACTGGGCGTAGACGAGTTCAGCTTCTGGTGCGACAACAGCCTGCCCCACGCCGAGAAGAAGAAGTCGCTCGAGCTGTTCATCAAGGAAGTGGTGCCGGCGTTCGCCTGAATTCCCATTGCCTGAAAGCGTTGCGGGATCAGCCCGCTCCCGGGGGCCGTCATGGCCCTCGCGAGCGGGCGTTTTTTTAGCTGCAAGCTGCAAGCAAGGGCGTACGTGCTCGTCCGCGTGCTTGTGGCTTGGAGCTTGCCGCTTGTGGCTCGAGGCCTGCTCACGCCGCCTTTCGTCTCCTCATCAGAGAAATTTCCAGCGGCCTCTTGCACAACAAATATTATGGTATACCATCAGACAACAAGAGCTGATAACCCTCACCAGGAGCCCCTCATGAGTTTCGAAATCCGCAAGATCGTCACCTACTCCGAAGAGACCCGTATCGAAGGCGGCAAAGCCACCGACAAGCCGGTGACCATGGTCGGCCTGGCCGTGGTGATCAAGAACCCATGGGCCGGCCGCGGCTTCGTTGAAGACCTCAAGCCGGAAATCCGCGCCAACTGCTCCGAGCTGGGTGCGCTGATGGTCGAGCGCCTGACCGCTGCCATCGGTGGCGCCGACAAGATCGAAGCCTACGGTAAAGCTGCCGTGGTCGGCGCCGATGGCGAGATTGAGCACGCTTCGGCGGTGATCCACACCCTGCGCTTCGGCAACCATTACCGCGAAGCCGTACAAGCCAAGAGCTACCTGAGCTTCACCAACAAGCGTGGCGGCCCGGGCACCTCGATCCAGATCCCGATGATGCAGAAGGACGACGAAGGCCTGCGCTCGCACTACATCACCCTGGAAATGCAGATCGAAGACGCCCCGCGTGCCGACGAAATCGTCGTGGTACTGGGCGCTGCCGACGGCGGCCGCCTGCACCCGCGCATCGGCAACCGTTACAT
>NZ_MOMO01000273.1:0-4016 GCF_009933855.1 Pseudomonas sp. SG-MS2
GCTACGACGCCGGCGCCGACGGTACGACCGCCTTCACGGATAGCGAAGCGCAGACCGTCTTCCATTGCGATGGTCTTGATCAGGGTAACAGTCATCTGAATGTTGTCACCTGGCATTACCATTTCAACGCCTTCCGGCAGTTCGCAGTTACCGGTCACGTCAGTGGTACGGAAGTAGAACTGAGGACGGTAGCCTTTGAAGAACGGAGTGTGACGGCCGCCTTCTTCCTTCGACAGAACGTAGACTTCTGCGGTGAACTTGGTGTGCGGCTTGACCGAACCTGGCTTGACCAGAACCTGGCCACGCTCAACGTCGTCACGCTTGGTACCACGCAGCAGAACGCCGCAGTTCTCGCCAGCACGACCTTCGTCCAGCAGCTTGCGGAACATCTCAACACCGGTGCAGGTGGTGGTGGTGGTGTCACGCAGACCAACGATTTCCAGCGGATCCTGAACGCGGACGATACCACGCTCGATACGACCGGTAACAACGGTACCACGACCCGAGATCGAGAATACGTCTTCGATCGGCATCAGGAACGGCTGGTCGATGGCACGAACTGGCTCAGGAATGTAGCTGTCCAGAGTTTCTACCAGCTTCTTGACAGCGGTAGTGCCCATTTCGTTGTCGTCTTTGCCTTCCAGGGCCATACGAGCGGAACCGATGATGATCGGAGTGTCGTCGCCTGGGAAGTCGTAGGTGGACAGCAGGTCGCGAACTTCCATCTCGACCAGTTCCAGCAGCTCAGCGTCGTCTACCAGGTCAGCCTTGTTCAGGAAGACCACGATGTACGGAACGCCAACCTGACGGGACAGCAGGATGTGCTCACGGGTTTGTGGCATCGGACCATCGGCGGCCGAGCAAACCAGGATCGCGCCGTCCATCTGGGCAGCACCGGTGATCATGTTCTTCACGTAGTCAGCGTGACCTGGGCAGTCAACGTGAGCGTAGTGACGAATGGTCGAGTTGTACTCAACGTGAGCGGTGTTGATGGTGATACCGCGCGCTTTTTCTTCCGGAGCCGAGTCGATCTTGTCGAACTCAACGATTGCCGAGCCGAAAACTTCGGAGCAAACGCGAGTCAGAGCTGCGGTCAGAGTGGTCTTACCGTGGTCAACGTGGCCGATAGTGCCGACGTTAACGTGGGGAAGGGAACGATCAAACTTTTCCTTAGCCATCGATACAATCCTCCGCAGAAGAAATAGTCTTACGCCGATAAAACAAAGGCAGATATTTTCATATCTGCCTTGTTTATATGGAGCTCTTGAGCGGACTTGAACCGCTGACCTCACCCTTACCAAGGGTGTGCTCTACCAACTGAGCTACAAGAGCGAAACACATTGTGCAAAATCCGGCAAACTTGGAGCGGGTAGCGGGAATCGAACCCGCATCATCAGCTTGGAAGGCTGAGGTTCTACCACTAAACTATACCCGCGGAGCTTGCGGCTCTCGCTAAAACTGGTGGAGGGAGAAGGATTCGAACCTTCGAAGCTCTCGCAACGGATTTACAGTCCGTCCCCTTTGACCGCTCGGGAATCCCTCCAGATGTGGCCGGCATTCTATTTGTCTGCCGCCCTAGTGTCAAGCTTATTTTCAAATTTTTTCAATCAAATCTGAAGCTTAGCTACTTTGACACTGCCTCCAGCTCTACCACCTCAGTGGTGTTCCCTGTGAAGCGGGCGCCATTCTATCAAGCTATTCGCCAGTTGCAATACCCTGGCAGAAAATAATTTTATGTTTTAAGTCTTTGAAATCGTTGGAAAGAGTGGCGAGGACCGTTTGATCCAGCAAACGCTCGCTTTCCGGGGAAATCTTGAGCCAGAGGCCATCAGCGCCGGGCAGCTGCCCAGATACCGGCAATGCACTGATATCCAAGCTCAACAAGCGCTGGCGCAGCGCATCGATTTGATCTCGCCCTGCCAGGCCGCCCACCACCAGACATTCGTCGCGGCGACGGGGCGGCGTAGCCACACCCGTTTCACGCAAGAGACGAATCTCCTGCTGATTGCCTTTGTACAACGAGAGCGGGGCGACATCCTTGGCTTTTAGCGGGGCTTCCTGTTGGTGCCAGACGTAATAGAAGACGTTGAGCACCAGCAATAGCAGAAACAACCAACGCATAAACACCTCAGCTCAAAGGGCAGGCCATTGCCAGGCCAACAAATACCAAGTCGGGAACCACGCGCGCCTGCGGTGCTGCTTCACGCACCAATGGTGCATCCCCCCCAGTGAGGAATACAGTAAAGTCCTCCCCCCACAGCGAGCGTGCTTGCTCCAGCTGCGTACGAGCAAAGCCCTGGAGCATCAAGACGCAGCCACGCTCGACCGCCTCGACGGTCGAGCGCCCAGGAGCAAGGCTGGTCAAGGCACGCTCCGCAGATGCGTCGTCGTAGCGGATACGCCGGGTGTGCGTGCGCAACTGGCTGCGCATCAGAGGCATACCTGGGCAGATGTACCCCCCAAGATGCTCACCATCAGCGCCAATGAAGTCGGCCTTGGCAGCTGTACCCAGGTCGATCACCAAGCACGCACCCTTGGCCAGGTGGAATGCGCCCAACGCCGCGAGCCAGCGATCCATGCCCAGGCGCTGGAAATCATCATATCCATTGCGCACCCCGGCCATTTCACGGGCCGGTTCCGCGACACGCGGCAACACAGAAAACGCCTGACCGATCAGCGTACAGAGCGCTGCCGTTTCTTCCTCACTACGCACACTGACGATACGGCAGCCCGACAAACGCAGCGAAGCCAAAGTACCGACCTCAGCCACAAGCGCCTGATCCGAATCCACAATGCCGCCACCCACGATAGTGGCGTCAACAGCATGAATGACTCGCCATTTGATGAAGCTGTTACCGCAATCGAGCTCAAGAATCATCACGCAACCTCAAACTGAGCTCACCACCACTGAAGCTCTTCTCCACGCCATCGATGTCCAGGCGCAAACCACCCTGCCCATCCACTCCAAGCACTACTCCATCGATCTGGGTACTGCCGGCAACAAGCGATACATTACGCCCCTGCCATAGATGTGCTTGCTCCCATTCCTCCTGAAAAGCGGCAAAACCATAACGTCGGTGACGCGCCAGCTCGTGGTGCAGTTGCTGGCTGAGCATTGCCACCAGGCGATTACGATCGATGGGAGAGCCAACCTCACGTCGTATGGATGTCCACTGCTGATCGACCTGGACGTTTACCTGCATGTTCACATTGACGCCAATGCCAAGAACAACGTGACAGACGTCCGCCGGATCACCGACCAACTCAAGCAGGATGCCGGCAATTTTCTGCCCACGAACAAGAACATCATTAGGCCACTTGAGCCCAACTTCCTTAACACCGAACCCTTCCAAGGTGCGCATTACCGCCAAGCCGACCACCAGACTCAGCCCTTCGAGCTGACGCATGCCGCCTTCGACACGCAACACTAGACTGTAGTAAAGGTTTTCCGCGAAAGGACTTACCCACTGACGACCGCGACGGCCACGCCCAGCGCTCTGCCGCTCGGCAAGCACCAGAAAGGGAGCTGCCAGCCCCTCCCCCACGAGCCGCAACCCTTCAGCGTTAGTCGAGCCGATGGTTTCGTGGATGAACATTGGCCATTGCTCACCACCAGCAAATTCGGCAATTGCCTTTGCTTCGAGCAAGGCCAAGGGCGCCGCTAGCTGATAGCCACGCCCACGAACCTTGTGAATGGTGAGATTCAGCTCACTCTCCAGATGCTGCAGCTGCTTCCAAACGGCGCTGCGGCTCACCCCGAGGGCTGCCCCCAAGGCTTCTCCGGAATGGAACCGGCCATCCTTGAGGAGATTCAACAACTTCAGCATGCCAGTCTCGACTTGGAATAAGGCTGGCATGATAGCTATGGGTAGTGGGCTTGCATAGGAAAAGGGCCGCCCGAAACGAGCCAAATACCGTGTATAAAGCCAGAAAAGACAAAACCCCTACCTGCTCGCGCAGATAGGGGTTTTGCGAAATGAATCTTGACGATGACCTACTCTCACATGGGGAAACCC
>NZ_MOMO01000274.1:0-16648 GCF_009933855.1 Pseudomonas sp. SG-MS2
GCTACGACGCCGGCGCCGACGGTACGACCGCCTTCACGGATAGCGAAGCGCAGACCGTCTTCCATTGCGATGGTCTTGATCAGGGTAACAGTCATCTGAATGTTGTCACCTGGCATTACCATTTCAACGCCTTCCGGCAGTTCGCAGTTACCGGTCACGTCAGTGGTACGGAAGTAGAACTGAGGACGGTAGCCTTTGAAGAACGGAGTGTGACGGCCGCCTTCTTCCTTCGACAGAACGTAGACTTCTGCGGTGAACTTGGTGTGCGGCTTGACCGAACCTGGCTTGACCAGAACCTGGCCACGCTCAACGTCGTCACGCTTGGTACCACGCAGCAGAACGCCGCAGTTCTCGCCAGCACGACCTTCGTCCAGCAGCTTGCGGAACATCTCAACACCGGTGCAGGTGGTGGTGGTGGTGTCACGCAGACCAACGATTTCCAGCGGATCCTGAACGCGGACGATACCACGCTCGATACGACCGGTAACAACGGTACCACGACCCGAGATCGAGAATACGTCTTCGATCGGCATCAGGAACGGCTGGTCGATGGCACGAACTGGCTCAGGAATGTAGCTGTCCAGAGTTTCTACCAGCTTCTTGACAGCGGTAGTGCCCATTTCGTTGTCGTCTTTGCCTTCCAGGGCCATACGAGCGGAACCGATGATGATCGGAGTGTCGTCGCCTGGGAAGTCGTAGGTGGACAGCAGGTCGCGAACTTCCATCTCGACCAGTTCCAGCAGCTCAGCGTCGTCTACCAGGTCAGCCTTGTTCAGGAAGACCACGATGTACGGAACGCCAACCTGACGGGACAGCAGGATGTGCTCACGGGTTTGTGGCATCGGACCATCGGCGGCCGAGCAAACCAGGATCGCGCCGTCCATCTGGGCAGCACCGGTGATCATGTTCTTCACGTAGTCAGCGTGACCTGGGCAGTCAACGTGAGCGTAGTGACGAATGGTCGAGTTGTACTCAACGTGAGCGGTGTTGATGGTGATACCGCGCGCTTTTTCTTCCGGAGCCGAGTCGATCTTGTCGAACTCAACGATTGCCGAGCCGAAAACTTCGGAGCAAACGCGAGTCAGAGCTGCGGTCAGAGTGGTCTTACCGTGGTCAACGTGGCCGATGGTGCCAACGTTAACGTGCGGAAGGGAACGATCAAATTTTTCTTTAGCCACGACAGTGAACCTCTTGCCTAAAGGGGATTAGCCTTGTTTTTTAACGAGTGCTTCGACGATGTTCGACGGAGCTTCGGCGTATTTGGAGAATTCCATGGAGTAGCTTGCGCGACCCTGAGACATGGAACGAACGTCGGTCGCATAACCGAACATTTCTCCGAGCGGTACTTCAGCACGGACGACGCGGCCGGAGACCGACTCATCCATACCCTGGACCAGACCACGACGACGGTTCAGGTCACCCATCACGTCACCCAGGTAGTCTTCCGGGGTTACAACTTCGACCTTCATGATCGGCTCGAGGACCACGCCACCGCCCTTCTGGGCCAGTTGCTTGGTTGCCATCGAAGCAGCGATCTTGAACGCCATTTCGTTGGAGTCGACGTCGTGGTACGAACCGTCGAATACCGTGGCCTTCAGGCCGATCAGAGGATAACCGGCGACGACGCCGTTTTTCATCTGCTCTTCGATACCCTTCTGGATCGGGGCGATGAATTCCTTAGGAATCACACCACCAACGACTTCGTTGGAGAACACCAGACCTTCGGTGATGTTGCCTTTCTCGTCCTGATCTGGCTCCGAGAAACGGATCCAGCAGTGACCGAACTGACCACGACCACCCGACTGACGAACGAACTTGCCTTCGATCTCAACGCCGGACTTGGTGATCTTCTCGCGGTACGAAACCTGCGGCTTACCGATGTTGGCTTCGACGTTGAACTCGCGCTTCATGCGGTCAACGAGGATGTCCAGGTGCAGCTCACCCATGCCCGAGATGATGGTCTGGCCAGTCTCTTCGTCGGTCTTGACGCGGAACGACGGGTCTTCCTGGGCCAGCTTGCCCAGAGCAATACCCATCTTCTCCTGGTCAGCCTTGGTTTTCGGCTCGACGGAGAGCGAAATCACCGGCTCAGGGAAGTCCATACGCTCAAGAATGATTGGCTTGTCGGCGTTGCACAGGGTTTCGCCCGTGGTCACGTCCTTCATGCCGATCAGTGCCGCGATGTCGCCAGCGCGCACTTCCTTGATCTCTTCACGCTGGTTGGCGTGCATCTGCACCATACGACCAACGCGCTCTTTCTTGCCCTTGACTGAGTTGATGACCGAGTCACCGGAGCTCAGAACGCCGGAGTAGACGCGAACGAAGGTCAGAGTACCAACGAACGGGTCGGTCGCGATCTTGAACGCCAGAGCAGAGAACGGCTCGTTGTCGTCGGCGTGACGCTCGTCTTTACGAACAGCCGGATCGTCTTTGTCCAGGTCCTTGTCGTCCGGGTTGATACCCTGGATTGCAGGGATCTCGGTCGGAGCAGGCAGGTAGTCGATGACGGCGTCGAGAACCAGGGGAACACCCTTGTTCTTGAACGACGAACCGCAGACAGCCGGTACGATTTCGCTGGCCAGGGTGCGCGCGCGCAGACCGGCTTTGATCTCTTCGACGGTCAGCTCTTCGCCTTCCAGGTACTTGTTCATCAGCTCTTCGCTGGACTCGGCAGCAGCTTCAACCATGTTGGAGCGCCACTCTTGAGCCAGCTCCAGCATATCGGCAGGAATTTCTTCCTCGCGATAAGTGGTGCCTTTGTCGTCGTCGTTCCAGTAGATAGCCTTCATCTTGATCAGGTCGACCTGACCCTGGAAGTTATCTTCCGAACCGATGGCCAGCTGAACAGGAACCGGGGTGTGACCCAGACGGTTCTTGATCTGACCTACGACGCGCAGGAAGTTTGCACCGGCACGGTCCATCTTGTTCACGTAAACAACACGTGGAACGCCGTACTTGTTGGCCTGACGCCATACGGTTTCGGACTGAGGCTCAACGCCGGAGGTACCGCAGAACACAACGACCGCGCCGTCGAGTACACGCAGCGAACGCTCTACTTCAATGGTGAAGTCAACGTGGCCAGGGGTATCGATGACGTTTACACGGTAGTTGTCGTACTGACCAACGGAACCCTTCCAGAAGGTGGTAACGGCAGCGGAGGTAATGGTGATACCGCGCTCCTGCTCCTGCACCATCCAGTCGGTGGTCGCGGCGCCGTCGTGCACCTCGCCCATCTTGTGGCTCAGACCTGTGTAGAACAGGATCCGCTCGGTAGTGGTAGTCTTGCCCGCGTCAACGTGGGCACAGATACCGATGTTACGGTAGCGGTTAATTGCTGTAGTACGAGCCATAAAGCCCTCGCAAAAATGTTGATGCTTGAATTAGAAGCGGTAGTGCGAGAACGCTTTGTTGGCTTCAGCCATACGGTGCACGTCTTCACGCTTCTTGACTGCAGCACCCTTGCCTTCGGCAGCATCCAGCAGCTCGCCAGCCAGGCGCAGAGCCATCGACTTCTCGCCGCGCTTGCGGGCGTAGTCTACGAGCCAGCGCATTGCCAGAGCGTTACGACGGGATGGACGAACTTCAACCGGAACCTGGTAAGTGGCACCGCCGACACGACGGGACTTTACTTCGACCAGCGGAGCGATGGCGTCGAGAGCTTTCTCGAAGATTTCCAGGGGGTCGCTGTTCTTGCGTGCTTTGACGGTATCCAGGGCACCGTAAACGATGCGCTCGGCTACGGCCTTCTTGCCGCTTTCCATCACGTGGTTCATGAACTTGGCGAGGATCTGGGATCCGTACTTCGGATCGTCAAGGATCTCACGTTTTGCTGCTACACGACGTCTTGGCATGATAAGCCCTCAAACGGTCTTCAGGTTAGCCCGGGACGTGGGTCTTCGACCCCTGCCCGACCTTACTCTTATCGACTCAAAAAAATGGATGTCTGCAAACGGCCGATTACTTCGGACGCTTGGTACCGTACTTCGAACGACCCTGGTTACGGCCTTTGACGCCCGAAGTATCCAGAGAGCCGCGAACGGTGTGGTAACGAACACCTGGCAAGTCTTTTACACGGCCGCCACGGATCAGGACGACGCTGTGCTCTTGCAGGTTGTGGCCTTCACCGCCGATGTACGAGGAAACCTCGAAACCGTTGGTCAGACGCACACGGCATACTTTACGCAGTGCCGAGTTAGGTTTTTTCGGCGTGGTGGTGTACACGCGGGTGCACACGCCACGACGTTGCGGGCAGTTCTGCAGCGCAGGAACGTCGGACTTTTCGACCGAACGCTTACGCGGCTGACGTACCAGCTGGTTGATAGTTGCCATCTACTAGCTCCACTGATTGTCTTGCGACTCTATTGTCTTGCAAGAAAGCCAAAAATTGGCGAGACGGAGCCTCACCAAATTTAAGGGTACAAAAGTCTAAAGAGGATCTTGCACCCAGTCAAGACAAGGCCCCGGCCCTCCCCGCCCGATCATCGGCAACATTTCATGTCTCCGATGACCGTTCGGGGCTTGCCGGGGCCCTGCCCTGTACTTAGTTACCGCTGGAATTCAGCGCTTCGGTCAGTGCGGCTTCCACCTCACTGGCACTTACGCGCAGCGGTTTGTCGGCTTCACGGCGACGCTTACGCTCGCTGTGGTAGGCCAGACCGGTACCGGCCGGGATCAGACGACCCACGACCACGTTCTCTTTCAGGCCGCGCAGGTAATCGCGCTTGCCGGTTACGGCCGCTTCGGTCAGCACGCGGGTGGTTTCCTGGAAGGAAGCCGCGGAGATGAACGACTCGGTCGAAAGCGACGCCTTGGTGATACCCAGCAACACACGGGTGAACTTCGAGACGAACTTGTCATCGGCGGCGAGACGCTCGTTCTCGACCAGCACCTGAGTCAGTTCCATCTGGTCGCCCTTGATGAAGCTGGAATCGCCCGACTCGGAGATCTCGACCTTACGCAGCATCTGACGCAGGATGGTCTCGATGTGCTTGTCGTTGATCTTAACGCCTTGCAGACGGTAAACGTCCTGGATCTCGTTGACGATGTATTTCGCCAGCGCGCTCACACCCAGCAGACGCAGGATGTCGTGCGGATCGCTCGGGCCGTCGGAGATAACTTCACCGCGGTTTACCTGTTCGCCTTCGAAGACGTTCAGGTGACGCCACTTCGGAATCAGCTCTTCGTACGGATCGCTACCGTCGGTCGGGGTAATGACCAGACGACGCTTGCCTTTGGTCTCCTTGCCGAATGCGATGGTGCCGCTGACTTCAGCCAGAATCGAGGCTTCTTTCGGACGACGCGCTTCGAACAGGTCGGCAACACGCGGCAGACCACCGGTGATGTCACGGGTCTTCGACGTTTCTTGCGGGATACGCGCAATAACGTCACCAACACCGATCTGGGCACCGTCAGCAACACCAACCAAGGCGTTCGCTGGCAGGAAGTACTGTGCAGGCACGTCGGTACCTGGCAGGTACAGATCCTTGCCATTGGCGTCGACCATCTTGATTGCCGGACGGATTTCCTTGCCTGCGGCAGGGCGATCCTTGACGTCCAGCACTTCGATGTTGGTCAGGCCGGTCAGCTCGTCGGTCTGGCGCTTGATGGTGATGTTTTCTTCCATGCCCACGAAGGTCACGGTACCTTTCAGCTCGGTAACGATCGGGTGGGTGTGCGGATCCCACTTGGCGACGATGGCGCCAGCTTCGACCTTGTCACCTTCCTTGACCGAAATCACCGCACCGTAAGGCAGCTTGTAACGCTCGCGCTCACGGCCGAATTCATCGGCAATGGCCAGCTCACCGGAACGCGATACGGCAACCAGGTTGCCATCGGCACGCTCGACCTGCTTCAGGTTGTGCAGACGCACCATACCGCCGTTCTTCACCTGGACGCTGTCGGCAGCCGAAGTCCGGCTTGCAGCACCACCGATGTGGAACGTACGCATGGTCAGCTGGGTACCAGGCTCACCGATCGACTGGGCAGCGATAACGCCGACAGCTTCACCGATGTTCACCTGATGACCGCGGGCCAGGTCACGACCGTAGCACTTGGCACAGATACCGTAGCGGGTTTCGCAGTTGATCGGCGAACGTACGACAACTTCGTCGATGCTGTTCAGCTCGATGAACTCGACCCACTGCTCGTCGACCAGGGTACCGGCAGGAACGATGACGTCCTCGGTGCCTGGCTTGAACACGTCACGGGCGATGACACGGCCCAGTACACGCTCACCCAACGGCTCCACGACGTCACCGCCTTCGATGTGCGGAGTCATCAGCAGGCCGTGGTCGGTACCGCAATCGATCTCGGTTACAACCAGGTCTTGCGCAACGTCCACCAGACGACGGGTCAGGTAACCGGAGTTCGCAGTCTTCAACGCGGTATCCGCCAGACCTTTACGAGCACCGTGAGTCGAAATGAAGTACTGGAGTACGCTCAGACCTTCACGGAAGTTCGCAGTAATCGGCGTCTCGATGATCGAGCCGTCCGGCTTGGCCATCAGGCCACGCATACCGGCCAGCTGACGGATCTGTGCTGCGGAACCCCGCGCACCGGAGTCAGCCATCATGTACATCGAGTTGAAGGACTCTTGCTCGACTTCTTTGCCCTCGCGGTCAATGACCTTCTCTTTCGAGAGGTTGGCCATCATCGCCTTGGACACTTCGTCGTTCGCCTTGGACCACAAGTCGATGACCTTGTTGTACTTCTCGCCCTGGGTTACCAGGCCGGAGGCGTACTGGCTCTCGATTTCCTTCACTTCATCAGTGGCGCTGCCAATGATGCGTGCTTTTTCATCAGGGATGACGAAGTCATTCACACCGATGGAAACGCCGGAAATGGTCGAGTAGGCGAAACCGGTGTACATCAACTGGTCGGCGAAGATAACGGTCTCTTTCAGACCAACCACGCGGTAGCACTGGTTGATCAGCTTGGAGATCGCCTTTTTCTTCATCGGCTGGTTGACCACATCGTACGGCAGGCCTGCCGGTACAACCTGGAACAGCAGTGCACGGCCGACAGTGGTGTCGACGATGCGGGTGTTCTTGGTGATGCTGCCATCACGGTCTTTCACGGTCTCGTTGATACGGACCTTGATTTTCGCGTGCAGAGCGGCTTCGCCGGCGCGGAATACGCGGTCGACTTCCTGCAGGTCGGCGAACACGCGACCTTCGCCCTTGGCATTGATGGCTTCACGGGTCATGTAGTACAGACCCAGTACAACGTCCTGCGACGGAACGATGATTGGCTCACCGTTGGCTGGCGACAGAATGTTGTTGGTCGACATCATCAGCGCGCGCGCTTCAAGCTGTGCTTCCAGGGTCAGAGGCACGTGAACGGCCATCTGGTCACCGTCGAAGTCGGCGTTGTACGCAGCACAGACCAGCGGGTGCAGCTGAATGGCCTTGCCTTCGATGAGCACAGGCTCGAACGCCTGGATACCCAGACGGTGAAGGGTCGGTGCACGGTTCAGCAATACGGGGTGTTCGCGAATCACTTCAGCGAGAACGTCCCATACCTCTGGCAGCTCGCGCTCGACCATCTTCTTGGCAGCCTTGATGGTGGTCGCCAGACCACGCATTTCCAGCTTGCCGAAAATGAACGGCTTGAACAGCTCGAGAGCCATCTTCTTCGGCAGACCGCACTGATGCAGACGCAGGGTCGGGCCTACGGTAATTACCGAACGGCCGGAGTAGTCCACACGCTTGCCGAGCAAGTTCTGACGGAAACGACCTTGCTTACCTTTGATCATGTCGGCCAGGGACTTCAGCGGACGCTTGTTCGAGCCAGTGATGGCGCGACCGCGACGGCCGTTGTCCAGCAGGGCGTCTACCGCTTCCTGCAGCATGCGCTTTTCGTTGCGCACGATGATGTCCGGCGCCGACAGATCGAGCAGGCGCTTCAGACGGTTGTTACGGTTGATCACCCGACGATACAGGTCGTTCAGGTCGGAGGTCGCGAAGCGGCCGCCATCCAGCGGAACCAGCGGACGCAGGTCCGGCGGCAGTACTGGCAGAACGGTCAGGACCATCCACTCAGGCAGGTTGCCCGAGCCCTGGAAAGCTTCCATCAGCTTCAGGCGCTTGGACAGCTTCTTGATCTTGGTTTCCGAGTTGGTCTGCGGAATCTCTTCGCGCAGGCGACCGATCTCGTGCTCCAGGTCGATAGCGTGCAGCAGCTCGCGGACAGCCTCGGCACCCATGCGGGCGTCGAAATCGTCACCGAACTCTTCCAGCGCTTCGAAGTACTGCTCGTCGTTCAGCAGCTGACCCTTCTCGAGGGTAGTCATGCCTGGGTCGATGACGACGTAGCTCTCGAAGTAGAGCACGCGCTCGATGTCACGCAGGGTCATGTCCATCAGCAGGCCGATACGGGACGGCAGCGACTTCAGGAACCAGATATGGGCAACCGGCGAGGCCAGCTCGATGTGCGCCATGCGCTCACGACGAACCTTGGCCAAGGCAACTTCAACGCCGCACTTCTCGCAGATCACACCGCGGTGCTTGAGGCGCTTGTACTTGCCGCACAGGCACTCGTAGTCCTTGACCGGGCCAAAGATCTTGGCGCAGAAAAGGCCGTCACGCTCAGGTTTGAACGTACGGTAGTTGATGGTTTCCGGCTTCTTAACTTCACCGAACGACCACGAACGGATCATTTCAGGCGACGCCAGACCGATGCGGATGGCGTCGAACTCTTCGACTTGACCCTGGTTTTTCAGCAAATTCAGTAGGTCTTTCAAGGCCTTTCCTCCTGGCGGAGCAGGAAGCGGGCTGTACCAGCCCCACTCCCCTTCGCGTCACGTGTTATTCGGTTTCCAGATCGATATCGATACCGAGCGAACGGATCTCTTTGATCAACACGTTGAAGGACTCGGGCATGCCCGGCTCCATACGGTGATCGCCATCCACGATGTTCTTGTACATCTTGGTACGGCCGTTCACGTCGTCCGACTTCACTGTGAGCATTTCTTGCAGGGTGTATGCCGCGCCGTATGCTTCCAGCGCCCACACTTCCATCTCCCCGAAACGCTGACCACCGAACTGCGCCTTACCACCCAGCGGCTGCTGGGTAACCAGGCTGTAGGAACCAGTGGAACGCGCGTGCATCTTGTCGTCCACCAAGTGGTTCAGCTTGAGCATGTACATGTAACCAACGGTCACAGGACGCTCGAACTTGTTGCCGGTGCGACCGTCGAACAGCACCATCTGGCCGCTCTCTGGCAGGTCAGCCAGCTTCAGCATGGCCTTGATCTCGCGCTCCTTGGCACCGTCGAAGACCGGAGTAGCCATAGGCACGCCTTTCTTCAGGTTGTGCGCCAGGGCGAGGATCTCTTCGTCGGTGAACTCTTCCAGGTTCTCCTGACGACCACCGATCTCGTTGTAGATCTCGGTGAGGAAGCCACGCAGCTCAGCGGCTTTGCGCTGTTCTTCGATCATGCGGTCGATCTTCTCGCCCAGACCTTTGGCCGCGAGGCCCAGGTGGGTTTCAAGGATCTGACCGACGTTCATACGCGAAGGTACGCCCAGCGGGTTCAGTACGACGTCGACCGGAGTACCGTTGGCATCGTGCGGCATGTCTTCTACCGGCATGATGACCGAGACCACACCTTTGTTACCGTGACGACCAGCCATCTTGTCACCCGGCTGGATGCGACGGCGGATGGCCAGGTAAACCTTGACGATCTTCAGTACGCCCGGTGCCAGGTCATCGCCCTGCTGCAGCTTGCGCTTCTTGTCTTCGAACTTGTCGTCCAGCAGGCGACGGCGATCGACGATGTACTGCTGAGCCTTTTCCAGCTGCTCGTTCAGTGCATCTTCAGCCATGCGCAGCTTGAACCACTGGCCGTGCTCCAGACCGTCCAGCACTTCGTCAGTGATCACGGTGCCTTTCTTCAGGCCCGCACCACCGTCGACCACTTGGCCGTTCAGGGCAGAACGCAGACGCTCGAAGGTTGCACCTTCGACGATACGGAACTCTTCGTTGAGGTCCTTGCGAATCTCGTCCAGCTGCATCTTCTCGATGGCCAGTGCGCGGCTGTCGCGCTCAACGCCATCACGAGTGAAGACCTGTACGTCGATGACGGTACCCTTGGTGCCAGTCGGCACGCGCAGGGAGGTATCCTTAACGTCGCTGGCCTTCTCACCGAAGATCGCGCGCAGCAGTTTTTCTTCCGGAGTCAGCTGGGTTTCGCCTTTTGGCGTGACCTTGCCGACCAGGATGTCGCCAGCGCCGACTTCAGCACCTACGTAGACGATACCGGCTTCGTCCAGCTTGTTCAGCGCAGCTTCACCCACGTTCGGGATATCCGCAGTGATTTCCTCTGGGCCAAGCTTGGTGTCACGCGCCACACAGGTGAGTTCCTGAATGTGGATTGTGGTAAAGCGGTCTTCCTGAACCACACGCTCGGACAGGCAGATGGAGTCTTCGAAGTTGAAGCCGTTCCACGCCATGAACGCGATGCGCATGTTCTGACCCAGCGCCAGTTCACCCATGTCGGTGGACGGGCCGTCGGCCATGATGTCGCCGCGCGCAACCTTGTCACCTTTGCTAACCAGCGGACGCTGGTTGATGCAGGTGTTCTGGTTGGAGCGGGTGTACTTGGTCAGGTTGTAGATATCTACACCTGCTTCACCGGTCTCGACTTCGTCGTCAGCTACGCGAACGACGATACGGCTGGCGTCGACGGAGTCGATCACACCACCGCGACGAGCAACCACGCAGACACCGGAGTCACGGGCAACGTTGCGCTCCATGCCGGTACCGACCAGCGGCTTGTCAGCACGCAGGGTTGGTACAGCCTGACGCTGCATGTTCGAACCCATGAGTGCACGGTTGGCGTCGTCGTGCTCAAGGAACGGAATCAGCGAGGCAGCAACGGAAACAACCTGCTTCGGCGATACGTCCATCAGGGTGACGTCTTCCGGCGCCTTGACGGTGAATTCGTTCAGGTGACGAACGGCCACCAGTTCGTCGATCAGTTGCTTCTTGTCGTTCATCGCGGCCGAAGCCTGGGCGAT
Source organism: Pseudomonas sp. SG-MS2 (assembly GCF_009933855.1). Lineage (NCBI taxonomy): Bacteria > Pseudomonadati > Pseudomonadota > Gammaproteobacteria > Pseudomonadales > Pseudomonadaceae > Pseudomonas > Pseudomonas sp. SG-MS2. Next base: position 11,019 of record NZ_MOMO01000274.1, read on the forward strand.
GACGTGATCAGCTTCTTCGATCGCCGACAGGAACACGATGTCATCGCTGACCACGCCTTCCTTAACCACGCGGTACGGGCTTTCCAGGAAGCCGTACTGGTTGGTGCGGGCATAGGCCGCCAGGGAGTTGATCAGACCGATGTTCGGACCTTCAGGGGTCTCGATCGGGCACACGCGGCCGTAGTGGGTCGGGTGTACGTCACGGACTTCGAAGCCTGCGCGCTCACGGGTCAGACCGCCCGGGCCGAGCGCGGAAACACGGCGCTTGTGGGTGATCTCGGAGAGCGGGTTGTTCTGGTCCATGAACTGCGAAAGCTGGCTGGAACCGAAGAACTCTTTCACCGCCGCCGCAACCGGCTTGGCGTTGATCAGGTCCTGCGGCATCAGGCCTTCGCTTTCAGCCATCGACAGGCGTTCCTTGACCGCGCGCTCGACGCGCACCAGGCCAACACGGAACTGGTTCTCGGCCATCTCGCCGACGCAACGTACGCGACGGTTACCGAGGTGGTCGATGTCGTCGACGATGCCTTTACCGTTACGGATATCGACCAGGGTCTTGAGAACCTCGACGATGTCTTCCTTGCTCAGCACGCCCGAACCTTCGATCTCGGTACGACCGATACGACGGTTGAACTTCATGCGGCCTACGGCCGACAGGTCGTAACGCTCAGCGCTGAAGAACAGGTTGTTGAACAGGGTCTCGGCAGCATCCTTGGTTGGCGGCTCGCCTGGGCGCATCATGCGATAGATCTCGACCAGCGCTTCCAGTTGGTTGCTGGTGGTGTCGATCTTCAGGGTGTCCGAGATGAACGGACCGCAGTCGATGTCGTTGGTGTACAGCGTCTCGATGCGAACGACCTGAGCCTTGGCGATCTTGATCAGCAGCTCGGTGGTCAGCTCGGTGTTGCACTCGGCGATGATCTCGCCGGTGGCCGGATGCACAATGGCCTTGGCGGTGGTGCGGCCCAGGACGTATTCCATCGGAACGTCCAGCTGGTTCACACCGGCCTTCTCGAGCTGGTTGACGTGGCGCGCGGTAATACGGCGGCCCTGCTCAACGATGACCTTGCCGGTTTCGTCATGGATGTCCATGACCGCAACTTCACCACGCAGACGCTGAGGCACCAGTTCCAGGCTGAGTTTCTCGCCGGAAATATGGAACACGTTGGTGGTGTAGAAGGTGTTCAGAACCTCTTCGGTGCTGTAACCCAAGGCGCGCAGCAGTACCGAGGCCGGCAGTTTGCGACGACGGTCGATACGGACGAACACGCAGTCTTTCGGGTCGAACTCGAAGTCCAACCAGGAGCCGCGGTACGGAATGATGCGAGCGGAGTACAGCAGCTTGCCGGAGCTGTGCGTCTTGCCACGGTCGTGGTCGAAGAACACACCAGGCGAACGGTGCAGCTGGGAAACGATCACACGCTCGGTACCGTTGATAACGAAGGTACCGTTCTCAGTCATCAGGGGGATTTCACCCATGTAGACTTCTTGCTCTTTGATGTCCTTGATCGCTTTGTTCGACGATTCCTTGTCGAAGATGATCAGGCGCACCTTGACCCGCAGCGGGACCGCGAAGGTCACGCCACGCAGGACACATTCCTTCACATCGAAGGCGGGTTCGCCCAGGCGATAGCCTACGTACTCCAGGGCAGCATTGCCGGAGTAGCTGATGATCGGAAATACCGATTTGAAGGCCGCGTGCAGGCCGACGTCGCGGAACTGATCCTTGGATGCTCCCGCTTGCAGGAATTCGCGATACGAATCCAGCTGGATGGCCAGGAGGTAAGGCACATCCATGACGTCCGGCAACTTGCTAAAGTCCTTGCGGATACGTTTTTTCTCAGTGTATGAGTAAGCCATCAGCGTTCCCCAGCTTGGTCACCTGCTTGTTTGGCTTCTCCCGGCGGGAGCAGCCAGAAAATCGTGCAAACCCCTTGGTTTGCGCCACCCACATGGGTGTCTTGCAGCTTGTTATCGGGGCCGACCTGATCGGCCACCAATAACGGAAAAAGGCCGGTGGCATAAGCCACCAGCCATCAGCCTTTGCTCAACGCTCCGGCTGGAGTCGCAAAGTCGAGATTACTTCAGCTCGACTTTAGCGCCTGCTTCTTCCAGCTTCTTCTTAGCGTCTTCAGCGGCTTCTTTCGAAACGCCTTCAGCTACGACCTGAGGAGCGCCATCGACTTTCTCTTTGGCTTCTTTCAGGCCCAGACCGGTCAGCTCGCGAACGGCTTTGATCACGTTCACTTTCTTGTCGCCGGCTTCAACCAGAACAACGTTGAACTCGGTCTGCTCTTCAACAACGGCAGCAGCAGCAGCTGGGCCAGCAGCGGCAACAGCAGCGGTAACGCCGAAGGTTTCTTCCATAGCTTTGATCAGCTCAACAACTTCCAGAACGGTTTTCTGGCCGATTGCTTCGATGATTTGCTCGTTAGTCAGGGACATGACTTAAATCCTGTATTGGGGTGACAGCCTACGCAGCCATCAAATTAAACATATGATTTTGAAAGAGGTTACGCGGCCTTAGGCAGCAGCAGCTTCTTTCTGGTCGCGAACGGCCGCCAGAGTACGAGCCAGCTTGCTGGTAGCGCCTTGAATAACGCTCATCAGACGTGCGATAGCTTCGTCACGGGTCGGCAAGGTAGCCAGTACATCGATCTGGTTGGCGGCAATGAAATTGCCGTCAAACGCAGCTGCCTTGATCTCGAACTTGTCCTGACCCTTGGCGAACTCTTTGAACAGACGAGCAGCAGCGCCCGGGTGTTCGTTGGAGAAAGCAATCAGGGTCGGGCCTTTGAACGCGTCGTTGAGGATCGAATACTCGGTGCCTTCAACTGCGCGCTTGAGCAGGGTGTTACGTACGACACGTACGTATACGCCAGCTTCGCGGGCCTCTTTACGGAGTCCGGTCATTGCGCTTACAGTCACACCACGGGCATCGGCCACGACAGCGGACAGAGCGACTTTGGCAGCCTCGTTGACTTCAGCGACGATGGCTTTCTTGTCTTCGAGTTTAATTGCCACGGGTTTACTCCTGGTTTTTACCGTTTCATCTGGCCGAAGCCGGATGTCGTTTTGGTGTCTGATTCGGTAACGAATCGGGAGCACCATCTGCGTAGGCTTGAGGTTTAAGGCTTGCGCCGCCTACGGTCTTGGATAGCCCCCGCCAGGCAGGGACCCCAATTTTGCTGATGGCGCGACGGATCGCGCCATCATTGCCTTACGCGTTCAGCGAGCTCTGATCGATGACCAGACCTGGGCCCATAGTGGTGCTCAGGGTAACGCGCTTGACGTAGATACCTTTCGAAGAAGCCGGCTTGATACGCTTCAAATCAGCGATCAGGGCCTCAACGTTTTCCTTCAGCTTGCCAGCTTCGAAGCCGACCTTGCCAACGGAGGTGTGGATGATACCGTTCTTGTCGGTGCGATAGCGAACCTGACCGGCCTTGGCGTTTTTCACAGCCGTGGCAACATCAGGAGTCACAGTACCGACTTTCGGGTTAGGCATCAGGCCGCGAGGACCCAGAACCTGACCCAGCTGACCCACAACGCGCATGGCATCTGGCGATGCGATGACTACGTCATAGTTCAGGTCGCCGCCTTTCATTTCGGCAGCCAGATCGTCCATACCTACACGGTCAGCGCCGGCAGCCAGAGCGGCCTCAGCAGCTGGACCCTGGGTGAAGACAGCAACGCGTACGGTCTTGCCAGTGCCGTGTGGCAGCACAGTAGCGCTACGTACGACCTGGTCGGATTTACGCGGGTCAACACCGAGGTTGACAGCAACGTCGAAAGATTCGCTGAACTTCACGGTGGACAGTTCAGCCAGCAGCGCAGCTGCGTCTTCGAAGTTGTAAACTTTGCCAGCTTCGATTTTCGAAGCAATAGCCTTTTGGCGCTTGGTCAGCTTAGCCATTACACACCCTCCACGTTCAGGCCCATGCTGCGGGCAGAGCCAGCGATGGTGCGTACAGCAGCGTCCAGGTCAGCAGCGGTCAGATCAGCCTGTTTAGCTTTGGCGATATCTTCCAGCTGAGCACGGGTCACGGTACCGACTTTGACGGTGTTCGGGCGAGCCGAACCACTGGTCAGGCCAGCAGCTTTCTTCAGCAGAACCGAGGCAGGGGTGCTCTTGGTTTCGAAAGTGAAGCTACGGTCACTGTAAACAGTGATGATCACAGGAGTCGGCAGGCCGGCTTCTTGACCCTGAGTACGGGCGTTGAAGGCCTTGCAGAATTCCATGATGTTCACACCGTGTTGGCCCAGTGCTGGACCAACGGGTGGGCTTGGGTTGGCCTGGCCGGCCTTAACTTGCAGCTTGATGTAAGCCTGAATCTTCTTAGCCATGAGCTACTCCAATATCGGGTACGAACGCCAGATGGCTCCCCGGATGACTTGCGTTTTATCCCAGTGACGACAAAACCCCGCAGCACACAGGGCTGCGGGGTATGGGATGCTTCGTCCGCCTAGACCTTTTCGACCTGGCTGAACTCGAGCTCTACCGGAGTAGAGCGACCGAAAATGAGCACCGCCACCTGGAGGCGACTCTTTTCGTAGTTAACCTCTTCGACGTTACCATTGAAGTCAGCGAACGGACCGTCAATGACTCGAACCACTTCACCGGGCTCGAACAACGTCTTCGGCTTCGGCTTGTCACTACCATCGGCAACGCGACGCAGGATAGCCTCAGCTTCTTTATCAGTGATCGGTGCAGGCTTATCTGCAGTACCACCAATAAAGCCCATCACACGAGGGGTGTCCTTGACCAAGTGCCAAGTCCCTTCGTTCATCTCCATCTGGACCAGAACATAGCCAGGGAAGAATTTACGCTCACTTTTGCGCTTCTGGCCGTTGCGCATTTCGACGACTTCTTCGGTCGGGACCAGGATCTCGCCGAAACCGTCTTCCATGCCTGCCAGCTTGACGCGCTCTATCAGGGAGCGCATAACATGCTTCTCGTAACCCGAGTAAGCATGCACAACATACCAACGCTTAGCCACGGGACACCTTTAGCCAACGATCAGGGAGACCGCCCAGCCGAGCAGGGAATCAAGACCCCACAGCAGCAGTGCCATAACCAGCACGACAGCCACGACAATTAGCGTGGTCTGGGTGGTTTCCTGGCGGGTCGGCCACACGACTTTACGGATCTCAGTACGAGCTTCCTTCGCAAGCGCAAAGAACGACTTACCCTTCGCAGTCTGCAGAGCTACAAAGCCTGCAACAGCAGCCAGGGCGAGAAGCGCAAGAACGCGGTACAGGATTGGGGAGGCGGAGTAATACTGATTACCCACTACACCAACAACCACCAAAGCCACTACAGCCAGCCACTTGAACAGATCAAAACGCGATTCTTGGGCTTCAGTTTTGGGAGTCATCGGGGAGGATCCTGTAAGAAGAAAGCCAATCACACTGAAGTGAATGGCAGGTCAGGAGGGAATCGAACCCCCAACCTACGGTTTTGGAGACCGTCGCTCTGCCAATTGAGCTACTGACCTGTAACGCTGTATCAGGCCGGCCATTATACCGGCCTGATCAAGTAAATCAACTACTTATTCGATAATTTTTGCTACGACGCCGGCGCCGACGGTACGACCGCCTTCACGGATAGCGAAGCGCAGACCGTCTTC
>NZ_MOMO01000275.1:0-14846 GCF_009933855.1 Pseudomonas sp. SG-MS2
GTACCGAGGAAGTTGGTCTGGCTGATCGAGCCGCCCAGGATCAGGCCGGCGCTCTGGGCGAAGCCCACGCTGGCGGTGATCGAGCCGGATGCCTGCTCTTCGACGCTGTAGTTGACGTCGACCTGGTCGTCGGTGCCCGGCACTGGCGGGGTCTCGACGTTGACTTCCTTGAAGAAGCCCAGGCGCTCCAGGCGGGTCTTGGACTGGTCGATCAGGTAGGTCGAAGCCCAGCCGCCTTCCATCTGGCGCATTTCGCGGCGCAGCACTTCGTCTTCGGTCTTGGTGTTGCCGCGGTAGTTGATGCGGTTGACGTAGGCACGCTTGCCCGGGTCGACCACGAACATGATGTCGACGGTGTGGTCTTCGTCATTGGGCTGTGGCACGCCGTTGACGTTGGCGAAGGTATAGCCTTCGTTACCAAGGCGGCGGGTGATCAGCTCGGACGTGGTGGTCATCACCTTGCGCGAGAACACCTGGCCCGGCTGCACCAGCAGCAGCGACTTGACCTGGTCTTCCGGCACTTTCAGGTCGCCCGACAGCTTCACGTCACGAACGGTGTACTTCTCGCCTTCGTTGACGTTGACGGTGATGTAGACGTGCTTCTTGTCCGGGGTGATCGACACCTGGGTGGAAGCGATGTCCATGTTGATGTAGCCGCGGTCCAAGTAGTAGGAACGCAGGCGCTCCAGGTCACCGGAAAGTTTTTCGCGGGCGTACTTGTCGTCATTCTTGAAGAACGACAGCCAGTTGGTGGTCTTGAGCTCGATCAGCTGCGCCAGCTCTTCATCATCGAACACGGTGTTGCCGACGACGTTGATGTGCTGGATGGCAGCGACGGTGCCTTCGTTGATCTTGATCTTCAGGGCAACCCGGTTGCGCGGCTGCGGCACCACCTCGGCGTCGACCTCGGCCGAGTAGCGGCCCTGGGCCACGTACTGGCGCTGCAGTTCGTTACGCACGCCTTCGAGGGTGGCACGCTGGAAGATCTCGCCTTCGGCCAGGCCCGACTGTTTCAGGCCCTTCATCAGGTCTTCGGTGCTGATCGCGTTGTTGCCTTCAATCTCGATGCTCGACACCGACGGGCGCTCGACCACGTTGATGATCAGGACATCGCCGTCGCGGTTCAGCTGGATATCCTGGAAGAAGCCGGTCTTGAACAGCGAACGGGTCGACTCCACCAGGCGCCGGTCATCGGCCTGATCGCCCACGTTCAGGGGCAAGGCACCGAAAACGCTGCCGGCGGATACCCGCTGCAGGCCGTTGACACGAATATCGGAGATGGTGAAGGACTCGGCGTGAACTTCAGCGATCATCAATGCGGAGAGGACCGCAGTTAGCAGCAGACGTTTCATGAAGTCCTTTTATTCCAACTGGCAATAAACAACCTGCCGCAAATGGCGGCAGGTTTGCAATGCGAAGCTTTTATAGTCGACCCAGATCGTTGATCAGGGCGAGCAACATCACCCCTATGACCAAACTGATACCGATCTGGACCCCCCAACCTTGAACCCGATCCGACAATGGACGACCGCGCGCCCACTCGACCAGGTAAAACAGCAAATGCCCCCCATCCAGCACTGGAATGGGCAGCAGGTTAAGAACCCCCAGGCTAATGCTCAGGTAGGCGAGGAAATTCAGGAAATCCCCCACGCCGGACTGGGCTGAAGCGCCCGCCACTTTAGCAATGGTTATCGGTCCGCTCAAGTTTTTTACCGAGAGCTCACCGAACAGCATTTTCTTCAGGGATTCGAGGGTCAGGACGCTCATGTTCCACGTCCGGGAAAGGCCCTCGCCTACCGCATCCAGCGGACCGTAGCTGACCTCACGAAGCATGTCGGCAGGCCATTCGCCACTTTTCACCCCGGCACCCAGATAACCACCGGCAGCCTCGCCCTCACCTTTTCGTGCCAGTGTCACCGGCACATCCAGCGCTGCACCGTCGCGCTCGACACGCACCACCACCTTGGCTTCAGGGCGGGCGCGCACGCTATCGACAACCTGCTGCCAGTCAGTCAAGGCCACCCCATCGAGACTCAGCAGCCGGTCACCGGTTTTCAGACCGGCAGCCGCCGCTGGCCCTTTTGGATCGATCTCGGCCAGCACGGGCGCAACCACAGGGCGCCATGGCCGCAGCCCGAGCGACTGAATCGGATCAGGCTCGTCCGCACCCTTGAGCCAGCTGTCGAGCTTGACCTGCAACTGACGCTCGGCACTGGAGCCCTCATCGCGCACGCCAACCTGCAATGTTCCGCTTTCGCCCAGGCGACGCACCAACTGCAGGTTGACGGCCGACCAGCCACTGGTCGCCTTGCCATCGATGGACACAATTTCCTGGCCGGCAACCAGGCCCGCCGATGCTGCCAGGCTGCCTGGCTCTACCGCACCGATGACCGGACGGATCTGCTGGGTACCGAGCATCGCCAGCAACCAGAAGAAAACGATGGCCAGCAGGAAGTTGGCAATCGGACCGGCGGCGACGATGGCGATGCGCTGGCGAACCGATTTGCGATTGAATGACTGCTCGGCCAGCGCTGGCGGCACTTCGCCTTCACGCTCGTCGAGCATCTTGACGTACCCACCCAAAGGAATGGCCGCCACCACGAACTCGGTACCGTGGCGGTCATGCCAGCGCAATAGCCCGGGGCCGAAGCCCACGGAAAAGCGCAGCACCTTGACCCCGCAACGCCGGGCCACCCAGAAGTGGCCGAATTCGTGGAAAGTGACCAGTACACCCAGGGCCACCAGGGTGCCGATAATCATGTACAGCGCAGTCATGTCTTTCTCCGAATGACGTTCAGCGGAACGACTTTTCGCACATCCTCTGGGCCGGGCAGCATCAGCGGCCGTGGCGCCTCAACCACTCGCGGGACAACTCTCGGGCGCGCTGATCGGCAGCAAATACCGCATCCAGCGAAGGCACAGGCACCACGGGTTCCTGAGCCAGTACCTGTTCGATCATACCCGCGATCTCCGGGAAGCGGATACGCCGCTCAAGAAATGCATCGACCGCAACTTCGTTGGCCGCATTGAGTACCGCTGGCGCGCTGTTGCCCGCCTCGGCAGCCTGCCGTGCCAGGCGCAGGCACGGAAAGCGCAGTTCGTCGGGGGCCTGGAAATCCAGGCGAGCAATGGCGAACAGATCCAGCGGGGCCACACCAGAATCGATCCGCTCCGGCCAGGCAAGGGCGTTGGCAATGGGCGTGCGCATATCCGGGTTACCCAACTGGGCCAGCACCGAACCGTCAACGTAGTCCACCAGGGAATGGATAACGCTCTGCGGGTGCACCACCACTTCGACCTTGTCCGGCGCCGCATCGAACAACCAGCAAGCCTCGATCAGTTCCAGGCCCTTGTTCATCATGCTCGCCGAGTCCACCGAAATCTTGCGCCCCATGGACCAGTTCGGGTGGGCACAAGCCTGCTCTGGCGTGACATCGGCCAAGTCAGCCTGAGGCGTCTCGCGAAACGGCCCGCCCGAGGCTGTCAGCAGAATGCGACGCACACCCACCTGGCTCAGACCACGGTCATAGTCACCCGGCAGGCACTGGAAGATGGCATTGTGCTCGCTGTCGATCGGCAGCAGCACCGCACCACTGCGGCGCACAGCTTCCATGAACAGCGCGCCGGACATCACCAGCGCCTCCTTGTTGGCCAGCAGCACCTTCTTGCCCGCCTCGACGGCGGCCAGTGTCGGGCGCAAGCCAGCAGCGCCGACGATGGCAGCCATCACCGCATCCACTTCAGGGGCGGCCGCAACCTCACACAGGCCCGCCTCCCCTTCGAGCACCTCGGTGGCGCAGCCCGCAGCCGCCAGGCCTTCACGCAAGCGCACGGCTGCTTCGCCGTTGGGCACCACGGCATAGGCCGGGCGATGCAGCACGCACAGCGCCAGCAGTTGATCGATGCGCGAATAGCCGCTCAATGCAAATACCTGGTAGCGCTCGGGATGGCGGGCAATCACATCCAGGGTACTGAGGCCGATGGAGCCGGTGGCGCCCAGGACCGTAATGCGCTGTAGCGCTGTCACATCACACCCCATTCAGCAGCCCACAGCAATACCGCGAAAACCGGGATGGCCGCAGTCAGGCTGTCGATGCGGTCAAGCACCCCGCCATGGCCAGGCAGCAGGTTGCTGCTGTCCTTGATACCGGAGCGGCGCTTGAACATGCTCTCGGTCAGGTCACCAATCACCGATGACATGACCACCAGCGCAGCCCCCACGAGCCCCAGCAGAATCTGGCCGACGCCCCAATCGCGAGTGATGCCGACCGCAAGCGTAATCACCAGGCTGACCGCCAGGCCGCCATAGACGCCTTCCCAGCTTTTACCCGGGCTGACTTGGGCAGCCAGCTTGCGCTTGCCGAAAGCACGGCCCGAGAAGTACGCGCCGATATCGGCCGCCCACACCAGCACCATGACAGACAGGATAAGCCAGTTACCCAGCGGCCAGTGCTTGAGCAGCACCAGCCCTTGCCAGGCAGGCAGCAGGATCAGCAGACCGATCAGCAGACGGCAGGCAGCACTGGCCCACAGCTCACTGCTGCGCGGATAAGTCAGCACCAACCAGGTGGCCATACCCCACCAGATGACCGACGCACCAAGCACCCAGGGCGCCAGGTCAGGCATCAGGTAGAGCAGCATCAGCACACCGGCGACGACAGCGGCATAGGCAATGCGCAGTGGCTGGGCCATCAGCCCGGCCAGGCGCGCCCACTCCCAGGCCGCCAGGGTCACCACCAAGCCGATGAACAGAGCGAAATCCCCGCCGTTGAGCAGGAAGAAACCACCCAGCGCGACCGGCAGCAGGATCAGCGCGGTAATGATGCGTTGTTTAAGCATTAAGCACGAGCTCCAGCCTCGACCTGCTCGCTGGTCTTACCGAAGCGGCGCTGGCGCGAAGCGAAATCGGCCAGAGCATTGCGCATGGCCTCGTGTTTGAAGTCCGGCCAGTACAGGTCGGAGAAATACAGTTCGGCATAGGCCAACTGCCACAGCAGGAAGTTGCTGATGCGGTGCTCACCACCGGTGCGGATGCACAGGTCCGGCAACGGCAATTCGCCCGTCGCCAGGCAGGCTTGCAAAAGCCCTGGAGTGATGTCGTCCGGACGCAGATGGCCGGCCTGAACCTCACGCGCCAGGCGCTGGGCGGCCTGGGCAATATCCCACTGGCCACCGTAGTTGGCGGCGATCTGCAGGATGAAGCGATTATTGCCGGCGGTCTGCGCCTCGGCCTCACGCATGGCGGCCTGCAGCTCTGGATGGAAACGCGAACGGTCGCCAATGATGCGCAGGCTGATATTGTTCTCGTTCAGGCGTTTGGCCTCACGGCGCAGCGCCGAGAAGAACAGCTCCATCAACGCCCCCACTTCCTCGGCAGGGCGCTGCCAGTTCTCACTGGAGAAGGCGAACAGGGTCAGCACCTCGACCCCGGACTTGGCGCATACCTCGATAACCGCACGTACGGCATCGACGCCGGCCTTGTGCCCGGCTACGCCGGGCAACAGGCGCTTCTTCGCCCAGCGATTATTGCCATCCATGATGATCGCGACGTGTCGCGGCACCGAAGACGGTGCCGCCAGCTTGGTCTTTTCCATTAAAAAACCTCGGCCTTAGACGGCCAACAGGTCCTTTTCCTTGGCTTTGAACGCAGCGTCGATTTCGGCGACGAACTTGTCGGTCAGCTTCTGGATCTCGTCAGCAGCACGACGCTCTTCGTCTTCGCTGATTTCCTTGTCCTTGGTCAGCTTCTTCAGGTCGGCCAGGGCATCACGACGCACGTTGCGCACGGCAACCTTGGCGTCTTCGGCAACGGCGCTGGCCTGCTTGGTGTAACCCTTGCGGGTTTCCTCGGTCAGGGCCGGCATCGGTACACGGATGGTGGTGCCGGCGCTGGACGGGTTCAGGCCCAGATCGGAAGTCAGGATGGCCTTCTCGATGGCCGCGCTGAGGTTCTTGTCGTGGGCGACGATCTTCAGGGTGCGCGCATCTTCAACAGAGACTGCAGCGACCTGGTTCAGCGGCATTTCGCTGCCCCACGCCGGGACCTTGACGCTGTCCAGGATGCTTGGGTGGGCGCGACCGGTGCGGATTGACGCCAGGTTGCGGCCCAAAGCCTCGATGGACTTGCCCATGCGATCCTGAGCGTCTTTCTTGATGTCGTTGATCATTTTTGAACTTCCTCGATCAGAGTTCCTTCCGCGCCGCCATGCACGATGTTCAGCAAGGCGCCGGGTTTGTTCATGTTGAAGACGCGCAGCGGCATCTTGTGGTCGCGGCAAAGGCAGATTGCCGTGAGATCCATTACACCCAGCTTGCGATCCAGCACTTCATCGTAGGTCAGATGATCGAACTTCTCGGCATGCGGGTCCTTGAATGGATCTGCAGTGTATACACCATCGACCTTGGTTGCCTTCAATACCACGTCGGCATCGATTTCGATGGCACGCAGGCATGCGGCGGAGTCGGTGGTGAAGAACGGGTTGCCAGTACCGGCAGCGAAGATTACGACTTCTTTGGCGTTCAGGTGACGCATGGCTTTGCGGCGGTCATAGTGATCGGTCACGCCCACCATGGAAATGGCCGACATCACGATGGCGGTAATGTTCGCCCGCTCCAGCGCATCGCGCATGGCCAGGCCATTCATTACGGTCGCCAGCATGCCCATGTGGTCGCCGGTAACACGGTCCATGCCGGCTGCACTGAGCGCCGCGCCACGGAACAGGTTGCCACCGCCGATCACCAGGCCGACCTGGACACCGATGCCGACCAACTGGCCGACTTCCAAGGCCATGCGATCCAGGACCTTGGGGTCGATCCCGAACTCTTCCGAGCCCATCAGGGCCTCGCCGCTAAGTTTGAGTAGAATGCGTTTATAGCGAGCCTGATAACCACTGCCCTGCTGAGCCATTGCGAATCTCTCCTGCGGCGTTTGTAAAATTCTGGCGGGCTGCTTGAGCCTGCGTGTAACTCTAACGTGACGCAGCGACTGCGTCAGCGAGCACGGCCTTGAAAACCGCTCCCGCTTTGACAAAGAGGCTGCGCGCGTGAGCGGGCAGCCTCTTTGGGGCGACAGACGAGTCTGTCTTACTGCTTGGCGGCAGCTACCTGAGCGGCAACTTCAGCAGCGAAGTCGTCGACCGGCTTCTCGATGCCTTCGCCTACTTTGAAGTAGGTGAAGGAAACGATTTCAGCACCGGCCTTCTTGGCCAGCTCGCCGACTTTGACTTCCGGGTTCATGACGAAGGCTTGCTCTTTCAGCGAGGCTTCGGCCTTGAACTTGGTGATACGGCCGTTGATCATGTTTTCAACGATGTTTTCCGGCTTGCCGGCGATCTTGTCGGCGTTCAGCTGCAGGAAGACGTTCTTCTCGCGCTCGATGGCCTCGGCGGAGATTTCCGACGCATCCAGGAACTCTGGGTTCGAAGCTGCAACGTGCATGGCAATGTTCTTGGCCAGCTCGACGTCGCCGCCCTTGAGGACGACAACAGCACCGATCTTGTTACCGTGCAGGTAAGCACCGACAACGTCACCCTCAACGCGCACCAGGCGACGGATGTTGACGTTCTCGCCGCACTTGGCGACCAGGGCTTCACGAGCAGCTTCGCGCGAGGCGATCAGCGGAGCGGCATCGGTCAGCTTCTGGGCGAAAGCTTCTTCGAGGCTTTCAGCGACGAAGTTCTTGAAGTCGTCTTGCAGAGCCAGGAAGTCGGTCTGCGAGTTGACTTCCAGCAGGACGGCGGATTTACCGTCGGTCTTGACGGCGATCGCGCCTTCGGCAGCGACGTTGCCAGCCTTTTTGGCGGCCTTGATGGCGCCCGAGGCACGCATGTCGTCAATGGCTTTTTCGATGTCGCCGCCGGCCTTTTCCAGGGCCTTTTTGCAATCCATCATGCCTTCGCCGGTACGCTCGCGCAGTTCTTTGACCAGCGCTGCAGTAATTGCTGCCATTTCAAAATCCTCTTGGAAAGTTTTTCAACCATTCCACCCGCTCATCACGGGCGTTCAATTCTGCAAATCCGCTGTTTCAACCTCAGCCGGCCCATAATGCGGGGCGCTTGCTGACAGCAGGATTTCAAGGTGGCAAAAAGGGGGCCAAGCCCCCTTTTTGCGTGCCAAGCAGACGCTAGCGTCTATTACTCGGCAGCAGGTGCAGCCGCTTCTTCAGCGTAGACTTCGGTGCCGCCAGCAACGTTGTTGCGGCCGCGGATGACGGCGTCAGCCATCGAAGTCATGTACAGCTCGATAGCGCGAATGGCGTCATCGTTACCTGGGATGATGTAGTCAACACCTTCTGGGCTGCTGTTGGTATCGACAACGCCGATAACCGGGATACCCAGCTTGTTGGCTTCGGTGATGGCAATGCGCTCGTGGTCAACGTCGATCACGAACAGGGCATCAGGCAGGCCGCCCATGTCCTTGATACCACCCAGGCTGCGGTCCAGCTTTTCCAGATCGCGCGAACGCATCAGGGCTTCTTTCTTGGTCAGCTTGGCAAAAGTGCCGTCTTCGGCCTGGGTTTCCAGGTCGCGCAGACGCTTGATCGAAGCGCGGATGGTTTTGTAGTTGGTCAGCATGCCGCCCAACCAGCGGTGGTCAACGTATGGCGAACCGCAACGAGCAGCTTGCTCGGCGACGATCTTGCCGGCGGAACGCTTGGTGCCGACGAACATGATCTTGTTCTTGCCCTGGGCCAGGCGTTCTACGAACGACAGAGCGTCGTTGAACATTGGCAGGGTTTTTTCCAGGTTGATGATGTGGATCTTGTTACGCGCGCCGAAAATGTACTTGCCCATTTTCGGGTTCCAGTAACGGGTCTGGTGGCCGAAGTGCACACCGGCCTTCAGCATATCGCGCATGTTGACTTGGGACATGATAGTTCCTTGATAAGTCGGGTTGGGCCTCCACGTATCCCAATGACCAACCCACGCACCCGAACAAGAACTTCGAGAATGCGGGGCACCCAGGTCATCGTGTCGACACGTGTGTGGGTTTGAGCTGACGGGGTCGTCCCCGAAAGCGGCGCATGTTATACCACAGACCGCCAACGAACGGAACCCGCAGAAGTGAACTGTGAATCCAGCCTCAAGCTTGATGCTGGGTTCGCAGCCGCCCTCTGATAGAATAAGGGCCTTTTCCGTTTGTTCGCGCCGCCTGCGGCGCCGTAGAGAGCCAGTAATGACCGTTACCATCAAGACCGCAGAAGACATCGAGAAGATGCGCATCGCCGGCCGCCTGGCCGCCGAAGTGCTGGAAATGATCGAAGAACACGTCAAGCCCGGTGTCACCACCGAAGAGCTCGACCGCCTGTGCCACGACTACATCGTCAACGTGCAGCAGGCCATTCCGGCACCGCTCAACTACAAGGGCTACCCCAAGTCGATCTGCACCTCGATCAACCACGTGGTGTGCCACGGCATCCCCAACGACAAGCCGCTCAAGGACGGGGACACGCTGAACATCGATGTCACCGTGATCAAGGACGGCTACCACGGCGACACCAGCCGCATGTTCCACGTCGGTACCGTGCCGGTATGGGCCGAGCGCCTGTCCAAAGTCACCCAGGAGTGCATGTACAAGGCCATCGAGCTGGTCAAGCCTGGCTGCCGCCTGGGCGATATCGGTGAAGTGATCCAGAAGCACGCTGAGAAGAACGGCTTTTCGGTGGTGCGTGAATTCTGCGGCCACGGCATCGGCAAGGTGTTCCACGAAGAACCGCAGATCCTCCACTACGGCCGTGCCGGCACCGGCATGGAGCTCAAAGAGGGCATGACCTTCACCATCGAACCGATGATCAACCAGGGCAAGGCCGACACCAAGGTGCTGGGCGACGGCTGGACCGCCATCACCAAGGACCGCAAGCTCTCGGCGCAGTGGGAGCACACCCTGGTGGTGACCGCCACCGGCTACGAGATCTTCACCCTGCGCAAGGACGACACCATCCCGCGCACTTCGGCCTGAGTTCACGCCAAAGCCTCTACGACAGGAACGCGATGCATGCCCCAGGTGGATCCCGAGCTGTTCGACCGCGGCCAGTTCCAGGCGGAACTGGCCCTCAAGGCGAGCCCCATCGCCGCTTTCAAGAAGGCCATCCGCCAGGCCGGCGAGGTGCTCGACAGGCGTTTCCGTGACGGCCGCGACATCCGCCGGCTGATCGAGGACCGCGCCTGGCTCGTCGACAACATCCTGCAACAGGCCTGGAAGCAGTTCGACTGGGGCGACGCTGACGGTATCGCCCTGGTAGCGGTCGGGGGCTATGGGCGCGGTGAACTGCACCCGCACTCGGACATCGACCTGCTGATCCTGCTGCGCGACGCCGAACACGAGCAGTACCGCGACGCCATCGAGCGCTTCCTGACACTGCTGTGGGACATGGGCCTTGAAGTGGGCCAGAGCGTGCGTACCGTGGACGAGTGTGCCGAACAGGCCCGCGCCGACCTGACGGTCATCACCAACATGATGGAAAGCCGCACCATCGCCGGCCCCGAAGCCCTGCGCCAGCGCATGCTCGAAGTCACCAGCACCGGGCACATGTGGCCGAGCAAGGAGTTCTTCCTGGCCAAGCGCGCCGAACTCAAGGCCCGCCACCACAAGTACAACGACACCGAGTACAACCTCGAGCCCAATGTAAAAGGCTCGCCCGGCGGCCTTCGCGACATCCAGACAGTCCTTTGGGTAGCCCGTCGCCAGTACGGCACCCTGAACCTGCACGCCCTCGCTGGCGAAGGCTTCCTGCTGGAAAGCGAAAACGAACTGCTGGCCTCCTCCCAGGACTTTTTGTGGAAGGTGCGCTACGCCCTGCACATGCTCGCCGGCCGCGCCGAAGATCGCCTGCTGTTCGACCACCAGCGCAGCATCGCCGCACTGCTGGGCTACAGCGACGAAAACCCCAAACGCGCCATCGAACAGTTCATGCAGCAGTACTACCGGGTGGTGATGAGCATCAGCCAGTTGTGCGACCTGATCATCCAGCACTTCGAGGAAGTCATCCTCGCCGACGATGACAGTGGCACCACCCAGCCGCTGAATGCGCGCTTCCGCCTGCACGACGGCTATATCGAAGCGGTCAACGCCAACGTTTTCAAGCGCACGCCGTTCGCCATGCTGGAGATCTTCGTGCTGATGGCGCAGCACCCGGAAATCAAGGGCGTGCGCGCTGACACCGTGCGCCTGCTGCGCGAGCACCGGCACCTGATCGACGACACCTTCCGCAACGATATCCGCAACACCAGCCTGTTCATCGAGCTGTTCAAGTGCGAAATCGGCATCCATCGCAACCTGCGGCGAATGAACCGCTACGGCATCCTCGGCCGCTACCTGCCAGAGTTCGGCCTGATCGTCGGGCAGATGCAGCACGACCTGTTCCACATCTATACGGTCGATGCGCACACCCTCAACCTCATCAAGCACCTGCGCAAGCTGCAGTACACGCCGGTGTCCGAAAAATTCCCGCTGGCCAGCAAGCTCATGGGCCGCCTGCCCAAGCCTGAGCTCATCTACCTGGCCGGGCTGTACCACGACATCGGCAAAGGCCGTCAGGGCGACCACTCCGAACTGGGCGCTGTGGACGCGAAGAAGTTCTGCGAGCGCCATCAATTGCCCGCCTGGGATAGCCGCCTGATCGTCTGGCTGGTGCAGAACCACCTGGTGATGTCCACCACCGCCCAACGCAAGGACCTGTCCGACCCGCAGGTGATCAACGATTTCGCCCTGCATGTCGGCGACGAGACGCGCCTGGACTACCTCTACGTGCTGACCGTGGCCGACATCAACGCCACCAATCCCAGCCTGTGGAACTCCTGGCGCGCCAGCCTGCTGCGCCAGCTGTACAGCGAGACCAAACGCGCCTTGCGTCGCGGCCTGGAAAACCCGCTGGACCGCGAGGAGCAGATCCGCCAGACACAGAGTGCTGCGCTGGATATCCTCGTGCGCGAGGGCACCGACCCGGACGACGTCGAGCAACTCTGGTCGCAACTGGGTGACGACTACTTCCTCAAGCACAACGCCGCCGATGTGGCCTGGCACAGTGATGCGATCCTGCAGCAGCCCGCCGACGGGGGGCCGCTGGTACTGATCAAGGAAACCACACAGCGGGAGTTCGAGGGCGGCACGCAGATCTTCATCTACGCCCCCGACCAGCACGATTTCTTCGCCGTGACCGTGGCGGCCATGTCGCAGCTCAACCTGAACATCCATGACGCGCGCATCATCACCTCGAGCAGCCAGTTCACGCTCGACACCTACATCGTGCTCGACAATGACGGCGGCTCCATCGGCGATAACCCGCAACGGGTCAAGCAGATCCGCGACGGCCTGACCGAGGCGCTGCGCAACCCCGAGGACTACCCGACCATCATCCAGCGACGGGTACCCCGCCAGCTCAAGCATTTCAACTTCCCGCCGCAGGTGACCATCCTCAACGATGCACAGCGGGCGGTGACCATCCTTGAGATCACCGCGCCGGACCGCCCGGGGCTGCTGGCGCGGATCGGGCGGATCTTCCTGGAGTTCGACCTGTCACTGCAGAACGCCAAGATCGCCACCCTCGGCGAACGCGTGGAAGACGTATTCTTCATTACCGATGCCGACAACCAGCCGCTGTCCGACCCGCAGCTGTGCAGCCGCCTGCAGGAAGCGATCGTGCAGCAGCTGCAGGCCGGCCAGGCCAGCGATGCCAGCCCGACTCGCGTGACCTTTTAACGATTAGACGATTGACGAGACCTTGCGCCGATGAACCATGCCTTGACCCAGCTTCAGCCCTACCCGTTCGAGAAACTCCGCGCCCTGCTGGGCAGCGTGAAGCCCGCGGCGGACAAGCGCGCCATCGCCCTGTCGATCGGTGAGCCGAAGCACGCATCCCCGGCGTTCGTCGCCCAGGCCATGGCCGACAACCTCGACAAGCTGGCGGTCTACCCCAGCACCATCGGCCTGCCAGAGCTGCGCCAGGCCATCGGCCAATGGTGCGAACGCCGGTTCGGCGTGCCGAGCGGCTGGCTGGACGCGGACCGCCATGTGCTGCCGGTCAACGGCACCCGTGAAGCGCTGTTCGCCTTCACCCAGGCCGTGGTCAACCGCGCCGATGATGGCCTGGTGGTCAGCCCCAACCCGTTCTACCAGATCTACGAAGGCGCGGCCCTGCTCGCCGGCGCCACCCCGCATTACCTGCCGTGCCTGGAAAACAACGGTTTCAACCCGGACTTCGATGCCGTACCCGCCGAGGTATGGAAACGCTGCCAGATCCTGTTCCTGTGCTCACCGGGCAACCCCACCGGCGCACTGGTACCGATGGACACCCTGAAGAAGCTGATCGCACTGGCCGACGAGCATGATTTCGTGATCGCCGCCGATGAATGCTACAGCGAGCTGTACTTCGACGAAGACGCGCCACCACCGGGCCTGCTCAGTGCCTGTGCCGAACTGGGCCGCAGTGATTTCAAGCGTTGCGTGGTATTCCACAGCCTGTCCAAGCGCTCCAACCTGCCGGGCCTGCGTTCGGGCTTCGTTGCCGGCGACGCGGCCATCATCAAGCCGTTCCTGCTGTACCGCACCTACCATGGCTGCGCCATGCCGGTGCAGACCCAGCTGGCCAGCATCGCCGCCTGGCAGGATGAAGCGCATGTGCGCGAAAACCGCGACCTATACCGCGCCAAATACGATGCCGTGCTGGATATCCTGCAGCCCGTGCTGGACGTACAGCGGCCCGATGGCAGTTTCTACCTGTGGGCCAAGGTACCGGGGTGCGATGCCGACTTCACGCGTGACCTGTTCCAAGCCCAGCATGTGACGGTGGTACCTGGTTCGTACCTGTCGCGCGAAGTGGATGGCGTGAACCCGGGGGCCGGGCGGGTACGCATGGCACTGGTCGCACCATTGGCCGAGTGCATCGAGGCGGCTGAGCGGATTCGTGCGTTTGTGCAAACCCGTTGATTGACCGAGTGCCGCACTGTAGCTCAAACACCGGCTCGCCGGCGCTTGAGCTACAGCGGCTCATTTGACTGCCCCCAGGTTCGCCTCGCTCAAGTCCAGCTCCCCCAACACTTGCCGCACCACCTCATCACCAACCAGATGCTGGCGATGCAGGTTATACAATTCCAACCGCTGCGCCCGAAGCGCCCGCAGGCGCAGACGTCGTTCCAGCAAGTCCATCTGCTCCGCCAAGGCCCTCGCCTCGGCCGTGTCGTTGTAACTGTCCAGCTCATCGCGGTATTCGGCCATCAACCTTGCCTTGAGCTCGGTGGCCAGGGTCGCCTGCGCCGCATCCTGAGGTGCGCTGGCATCAACCACGTCCTCGGCCTCCAGGGCATGAATCGCAGCCTCGGCCGTGCGCCGCCAGGCTTCCTGCACCTCCTGATGCAGCCGTTCGTCCGGGCTTCGGGTGACGCCTCTCAAGAGAAAGGGCAACGCCACGCAGGCGCTGACCAGC
Source organism: Pseudomonas sp. SG-MS2 (assembly GCF_009933855.1). Taxonomy (NCBI): domain Bacteria; kingdom Pseudomonadati; phylum Pseudomonadota; class Gammaproteobacteria; order Pseudomonadales; family Pseudomonadaceae; genus Pseudomonas; species Pseudomonas sp. SG-MS2. Next base: position 14,420 of record NZ_MOMO01000275.1, read on the forward strand.
GACAGCAAGATGACGCCGGCAGCGATGAAAATCAGCAGGTCGCGCTCCGGGAAAGCCTGGCCTGCCCCGATCAGCAGCGGTATCGACATCACACCCGCCAGCGTCACCGCACCCCGCACCCCGCCAAGGGTCAGCAACCAGCATGAGCGCGCCGTGGGCATCAGCACCAGTGCCGGCTTGCCGCGCCAGCGACGCACTACCCCGACCGCCCGCCAGATGCTTTGTACCCAGATGAAACGCAGCAGGATCAGCGCCGCAAAGATCGCCAGCACATCCAGGCAACGCCATGCCAGTGTCGGCCAGAGGGTAGGTTCGTGACTGACCACCGCCTTGATGATGTCCGGCAATTGCAGGCCCAACAGCAGGAAGATCAGGCCATTGAAGGCGAATTCCAGTAGCGACCAGACGCTACGGTTGAGCAGGCGGG
>NZ_MOMO01000276.1:0-38090 GCF_009933855.1 Pseudomonas sp. SG-MS2
CAGAACAACCCGCTGCCTGAAGAGATCATGCCGGTGTACCTGTACCTGATGGGGCCGGACAGTACCGGGGTGAACGGGCAGGCCTTTAACGCTCAGTAGGGCTTGAAACCGATGGGGCCGCTTTGCGGCCCTTCGCGACACAAGGCCGCTCCTACAGCGGTGCCGTTGAATCCGGCATCAAATCTGTAGGAGCGGCCTTGTGTCGCGAAAGGGCTGCAAAGCAGCCCCAGGCATTCAGCCCGCAGCCAAGGTCGGGCGCAGGCGCCCTTGCTGGCGGCCCTCCAGCTGCATGCACCGCTCCAGGAACAGGTACATGCAGTCATAACTTTTGCAGATCGCCTTGCGCAGCTCATTGCGCAACCCCAGGGTCGGGTTTTCGCCAGCCAGGGTACAGATGATCTCCAACGCCTCCCACGGGTGGGCGTCGTCATACTGCGCATGCATCTTCAACCACTTCATGGCGCGCTTGCGCTGGTCCTCCGGGAAGCCCATGGCGTAGGTGTCTTCAGCACAGACCACCGCCGACCACTCCCCCGTCGCCCCTTCAATGGCATAGTTGGTAGCCGCCATGGCAATGGCCAGCGACTCGGTGGTACACACTCGCCAGCACCAGTCATTGAGGCCATTGAGCTCGGCGGGCACTTCCTGGGACTGCAGCTCGTGCAGGTGAATGCCATGGGCATGGCACCAGTGCACCCAGTAATCGGCATGGTGGAGCTCCACGCGGATATTGCGCATCAGCCAGCGCCGCGCCATGTCTTCGCCCGGATGGCGGGCATAGCGGGTCTTGGTCAGGTTGTGGGCCATGTACAACGAAAACTGCTCGACCACCGGCCAGCCACCGATCAGGTACTGGCGTATGGTGGCTTGGCGCAACTGGCCATCGCGCAGGCGCTGGTAGAACTCATGCTCCACCACCCGACGCTTGCCCGGGCGGCAATCTTCGATCAGTTGCTGGGCCCATTGGGGGTAACTGGCCGGGTCCATCAAAGGCCCGATACGGACGAATGCATCAATCACTTTTCAGCTCCTTGATCCCTGTGATTTACCAACGCTACTTCAGCGAAAGGTTCCAGGCGCCCGATGCAGCAGGGGCCGTGCAGCAATCCGTTGGCGCTGCAGACTGTCGCAAGTGAATACCTGCGGTCGTTCGATCAGATAGCCCTGGGCGTAGTCCACGCCGATCTCTTGCAAGGCCTGCTCGATCAACGGAGTTTCAACGAACTCGGCAATGGTCCGTTTACCCATGACGTGGCCGATGTGATTGATGACTTCGACCATGGCCCGGTTGACCGGATCATCAAGCATATCTTTGACAAAACTTCCGTCGATCTTCAAGAAGTCGACGGGTAAATGTTTCAAATAAGCGAATGACGACATTCCGGCACAAAAGTCATCCAGCGAGAACTTGCAACCCTGCCCTTTCAATTCATTGATGAACCGGATGGCACTGCCGAGGTTGGCAATGGCACTGGTCTCGGTGATCTCGAAGCAGATCAGCCGTGGCGGAATCGAATATTCGACGAACAGGCGCCGCAGGTACTCCAGGAACTTGTCGTCACCGATACTCGACCCCGACAGGTTGATGGCACACATCGACAGCGGGCCCTCGCGCCCCTCATCCAGGCACTGGCGAATGACCTGGAACACATTGCGCACCACCCAGCGGTCGATAGCGGTCATCAGGCCATAGCGCTCGGCCGCCGGGATGAAGCTGTCAGGCAGGATGGTGCGGCCGCTTTCGTCTTGCAGGCGCAACAGAATCTCGACATGCCCTGGCCCTTCAAGCGCGGTGAGTGCGGCGATTTCCTGGGCATACAGGCAGAAGCGGTTCTCCTCCAGAGCGACGTGCAGGCGCTGTATCCAGGCCATTTCACCAAACCGCATCGACAGTTCACTGTCATCGGCATGGTAGACCTGGATGCGGTTACGGCCCTTCTCCTTGGCCATGTAGCACGCCATGTCGGCTGCCCGCAGGGAGGCTTCCAGCGTGGCCGGGGCTTGCGCCATGTGCACCAGGCCGATACTCACAGTGGTGACGAACGGCCTGCCTTTCCATACGAAGTGCAGGCTTTGCACCGCCTGGCGCAGGTTTTCGGCAATGCGCTCGGCCTGTTCGCCCGGGCAGTTTTCCAGCAGCACGCCAAACTCATCACCCCCCAGCCGCGCCAGGGTGTCGCCTTCGCGCAGCACCGATTGCAGCACGGCGCAGATGTGCCGCAGCAATTCATCACCGGCGGCATGCCCACAGGTATCGTTGACCAGCTTGAACTGGTCGAGGTCAAGGAACATCAGCGAATGCCGCCCACCCTGGCGCACCAGGTCGTTCAGTGCCTGCTCCAGGCGGTACTCGAATTCACGACGGTTGGCCAGGCCGGTCAGGGCGTCATGGGTAGCCTGCCAGGACAGGTTGGCGATGTATTGGCGCTCCTGGGTCATGTCATGCAGCACCAGGACGATGCCCGCCACCTGCCCGTTGTTGATGATGGGCGAACCCACCAGGTTGATCGAAACCGTGCTGCCATCCAGGCGCTGGATCAACCGTGCATGTTCGGCGCCGCCCTTGAGGCTGCCGCTGAGCACCTGTTCGAGCAAGGTGCTGCTGTCGTTCTGGGCCTGCTCGTCCACCAGGCTGAACAGCGCTGTCAACGGCAGCCCCAGGGCCTGGCCTGCCTGCCAATGGGTGAGTTGCTCGGCCGCCGGGTTCATGTAGCCGATGCTGCCATCGACATCGGTGGTGATCACAGCATCGCCGATCGCCTGCAGGGTAATCTGCGCGCGTTCCTTTTCTTCCTGCAGGGCGCTGGCGAAGGCCTGGCGCTGGGCCAGCAGCTTGCTCGAACGGCGCCAGGCAAAGGTGATGAGGAACAGCGCGGTGAGCAGGTTGGTGACCAACAGCACGCGCAACAGCATGCGCGAGCCCTCGCCCAGGGCATCGCTGAAGGCTTTGGCTGCCGGGGTCACGCCTTCGTTGATGGCGACGATGCGGGCGCGCCATTGGCTGACCTGGCGCGGGCCGGCCTGGCCGCCGGCAAAACCCTCGCGCATCTCGTTGGCCAACACATCCAGTTGCTTGAGGTAATCGTCACCGACATTCCAGTAGGCGATCGCCGTCTGCACATAGCTGATCTGGCTGAAATTGCGGTAGAACCAGATGATACGGTGGACGTCGTCGGGGTGATTGCCGCCTTGCAAAACGGCCTGGCGCGCAACATCAAGGTCTGGATCAGGCACGTCGAGCACCTCACGCATCTGCCGATCACCGTGGGGCACAGTGATGACCTGACGATAGCGCTGGTAGGTGCGTTCATCGCCAGTATCGGCATACAGGTTAAGGTAATAGATGGCGTCTTTCTGTGCCTTGGACCACAGGCTTTCGCCAGCGACATAGGCACGCACAGCCGACAGCGCGTACAGGCTGAAGCTGCCCAACAGGACCTGGAAGACTACAACGGCGATGAAGGGCCAGATGATACCCAGCAGCCTTGGCGCCTCTAGTGTGCGATGTCCCTTCATGAAGTCCCTGTCACAGAGCAGATAAGGCTCGAACCAACCAGACAAGCTCAGCGTAGGCCATTTGCCATCTGTGTGGAGGGAATTTTGAGTGGCAAGCTGCAAGCTTGCCGCTTGGGTCAGGTCTGCTGCAGATGCCCGTACAGCTTGGCATACAAGCCGCCCTCGGCGATCAACTGCTGGTGGCCGCCATCCTCGGCCACGTGCCCGCCGTCGAACACCAGCACACGGTCGGCTTGCTTCACCGCGGAAAGGCGGTGGGCGATGATCAGCGTGGTACGGCCACTGAGAAAACGCGCCAGGGCCTGGTGCAGGTTGTACTCGGTGGCGGCGTCCAGCGCCGACGTGGCCTCGTCGAGGATTACCACCTTCGGCTCGGCCAGGACCATACGGGCAATCGCCAGGCGCTGGCGCTGGCCGCCGGACAGGCGCACACCAGAGCGGCCGACCACGCTGTCCAGCCCTTGCGGCAAGGCGCCAATGGTGGCGTCCAGCTGGGCGATGCGCAGCGCCTGCCAGCAAGCCTCGTCCGTGCAGTCGCGGCCCATGGTCAGGTTGGCGCGTACCGTGTCGTTGAACAGTGACGGGTGCTGCAGCACCACTGCCACATTTTCACGCAAGGTCTCCAGGCCGATTTCCTGCAGGCTGGCACCGCCAAAACGGATAGTCCCGGCCTGGGCGCTGTACAGGCCCAGCAGCAATTGCACCAGGGTACTTTTGCCGCCGCCACTGGCGCCGACGATGGCGACCTTTTCGCCCGGGGCGATGGACAGGTCCAGGTGCTCGAGCACCGGCTCGTCGGCATAGGCGAAGCGCAGGTCGCGCACTTCGATGCCAACCGTTTCACGGCCGGCAAACGGGTCGCGGGCAGCCGGGTATTGCGGCTCGTCATCACGCGCCAGCAACTCGTTGAGCCGGCTCAGGGCGCCGCCGGCAGCATAGTAGGCATATTGCAGGTTGAGCAACTGCTCGACCGGGCCGATCATGAACCACAGGTAGCTGAACACGGCCAGCATCTGCCCGATCGACAGGTCGGAGAACAGCACCGTGAGCATGGCCGCAGCACGGAAAATATCGATACCGAACTGGAACAGCAGGCCACTGGCACGGCCACTGGCATCGCTTTTCCATTGCGAATCCACGGCGTAATCGCGCACTTCGCGGGCACGCAGGCCCAGGCGGCCGAGGAAGTAGCCCTGGCGATTGCTGGCGCGGATTTCCTGGATGGCATCCAGGGTTTCGGCCAGCGCCTGGGTGAACCGCGAGGTGCTGTCGTTTTCGAGCTTTTTAAGGTGTTTGACGCGCTTGCCCAACTGCACGGTGAAGTAGATCACCAGCGGGTTGAACAACAGGATCAGCAAGGCCAGCTGCCAGTGCATCCAGATCAGGATCGCCGCCGTGCCGGTCAGGGTCAGCATGGCCACCAGGAAGCGGCTCAGGGTTTCGCCGACGAACTTGTCGAGGGTCTCCAGGTCGGTGACCAGGTGCGTGGTCACGGTACCGCTGCCCAGGCTTTCGTACTCCTTGAGCGAGATACGCTTGAGCCGCTCGATCAGGCGGATGCGCAGGCGATAGACGATGTCTTTGGCAAGGCCGGCGAACAGCTTGGCCTGCACCACGTTGAAGCCCAAGGCGGCCACGCGCAGGCACAGGGTAACGACCAGCATCAGGCCGATATAACCGGCCGCCACCTGCCAACCGCTTGGCAGCAAGTGGTTCATGAACTTCAGCGCGCCATCGCCATGGCCCAGCAGTACTTCGTCGACCAGCAGGGGCAGCAGCAACGGAATCGGCACGCTGCAGCAGGCCGCCACCACGGCCACCAGGTTGGCGGCCCAGAGGTGTTTCTTGTGGTGCAGTGCCAAGCGGCGGATTTGCGCCCAACTCAGCCGGTCAGGCACAGCAGCGGGCTTCCCAGGCACCGGGTCGGGCGACCCTGGCAGGTCAAGCACAGGCGGCCTGCTGTAGCCAGCGGCCAAGCAAGGGCTGCAAGCTTTCCAGTGGCTGGTAGCCGTTGGTCAACAGGGCGAGCTGGCCGTTGCGCTCAGCCAGCAGCGTTGGAAAACCGGCAATCCCCAGGTCCTGTACCCAGCTGAAATCGGCTGCAGTGGCAGCGCGCACGTCGGCACGCAGCAAGGCATCGGCGAAGGTTGCGCGATCGAACCCAGCCTGTTCGGCCAGCTCGACCAGCTGCGGTGCGGTGGTGACGTCCAGGCCCTGCTGGTAGAACCCACGCTGGATCAGTGCAAGCAGCGGCCAGACGCGCTCGGCATCCAGTTCGCGGGCGGCTACAAGGGCGCGGCAGGCAGGCTCGGTGTCGTAGACGAAGCCATCGGGCATGGCACCTTCGAACGCGAACGGCTGCCCGGTGGCCTCGGCCACCGCCTGCCAATGCTCGAGGATGTACTTGCGGGTCGAGGCGTCCAGCGGGCTGGCACCGCGGCGCAACCCACCCGGTACCACCCGGGTGGCCACGCCCGCTTCACGCGCCTGGGCGATCAGGGCCTGGGCCACCGGTGCAAAACCCCAGCACCAGGAGCACATCGGGTCCATCACATAGAGCAGGCGGGCAGTCATGCAATCAGGCCTCGGCTTTGTAGTTGTAACCTATCGGGTGCGGCAGGTTGCGGGCCTTGGCCAGCTCAATCTGCTTCTGCCGGTCGATGGCGCTGCGCCGGGTCTTTTCGCTCAGGCTGTCCCAGCAGTGCGGGCAGCTCACGCCTGGCGAATAGTGCTCGGACGCGCGGTCCTGGGCGTTGACCGGGTGGCGGCAGGCATGGCACTGGTCGTACTCGCCTTCGGTCAGGTCATGGCGCACCGTGACGCGGTTGTCGAAGACAAAGCAGTCGCCGTCCCACAGGCTTTCTTCCTGGGGTACTTCCTCGAAGTATTTCAGGATGCCGCCCTTAAGATGATAGACCGCCTCGAAGCCTTCACCGAGCATGTAGCTGGAGGCTTTTTCACAGCGGATGCCGCCGGTGCAGAACATGGCGACCTTCTTGTGCTTGCTGGGGTCGAAGTTGGCCTTGATGTACTCGGGGAACTCGCGGAAGGTCTCGGTCTTGGGGTCGATTGCGCCCTTGAAGGTGCCGATGGCCACTTCGTAATCGTTGCGGGTGTCGATCAGCAGTACTTCCGGGTCGCTGATCAGGGCATTCCAGTCTTTGGGATCGACGTAGGTGCCAACGGCATTGTTCGGGTCCACGCCCGGCACGCCGAGGGTGACGATCTCTTTCTTGAGCTTGACCTTGGTGCGGTAGAACGGCTGCTCGTCGCAGTAGGATTCCTTGTGGTCGACATCGACCAGGCGCGGGTCGCTGCGCAGCCAGGCGAGCAGGCCATCGATGCCTTCGCGGGTGGCCGAAACGGTGCCGTTGATGCCCTCGTTGGCCAGCAGCAGGGTGCCTTTGACGCCATTGTCGAGCATGGCCTTGAGCAAGGGCTCGCGCAGCTCTACGTAGTCTTCAAGGGTGACGAACTTGTACAGCGCCGCCACGACGATCGGGTGGGTCATTACGTTGAATCTCCAGGTGGTTGCCCTCGTAAGGGGCGGACCGGGTTTGACAAAAAGCTGGGGGGCGCTGTGCGCCCCTTTCGCGACACAAGGCCGCCCCTACAGGTGAATACATAACCCCTGTAGGAGCGGCCTTGTGTCGCGAAAGGGCCGCAAAGCGGCCCCCCGGATGTCGCAAATTGTACCAGAACGCCAAAAAGGATTCAGTGCTTGCCGCCACCTGCACACACCGGCGAGGCGGGTGCAACACCCACCTTCGCCCACTCGTCGTTGGTGTAGGTGTGGATGGCCAGCGCATGGATCTGGCCCATCAGTTCACCCATGGTGGCGTACACCTTCTGGTGGCGCTTGACGCTGTTGAGCCCGGCAAACTGCTCGCTGACGATCACCGCCTTGTAGTGGGTTTCCTGGCCACGGCTGTGCATGTGGCTTTCGTTGAGCACTTCAAGGTGCTGCGGCGCCAGGGCGGCCAGCTGCTGCTCGATGCGTTGCTGCATGGTCATCGGGTATTACTCACTTCTTGGCCGGGGCGGCCTTGCCGGCATTGGGGTCAAGCTCTTTGGTCATGTCTTCGAGCAGCTTGTTGACCACCGGCACTGCCGGCTCCAGGCTTTGCTGAGTCAGCTGGGCCGACTGCTGGGTGACCTTGGGCATCTGGCTGAGGACTTTCTTGCCCAGCGGCGACTGGTAGAACTTCACCAGGTCCTTGAGCTCCTGCTCGGTGAAGGTCTGGGTGTAGAGGTCGACCATCTTCGGCTTGAGCTTGTTCCAGCCGATGGCGCTGTCCAGCGCGGCGTTGGCCTTGGCCTGGTAGCTTTCCAGCACCGACTGCTTGGTGGCCGGGGCCTTGGTCTGGGCGAAGCGCTGGGCGAACATCTGCTGGACCTGCATGTACACCGGGGTGCCCAGCTTGTCAGCGTTGGCCAGGGTCAGGAACTTCTCGGCGGCAGCGTTGTGGCTGGCGGTGGCAGCGAGTACCTGGCCGCTGGCACAGGCCAGGGCGACGGCAGCACAGAGGGCACGGAGACGGGTCATTGCATATCCTTCAAGGAGGGGGAGGCGGTACCTCAGAGATGAGCATTCTGCTCCCGCCAGGGTGCAGCGCTCAAGTGGCACGACGAGCGATTGAACCGCTCGATCGCATGGGGGCCTAAACTGCTGATTCTGACTGACAAGGGAGTGAACGCAGCATGAGCCGTATCGAAACAGACAGCCTGGGCCCGGTCGAAGTTCCGGAGCACGCCTACTGGGGCGCGCAGACCCAACGCTCGCTCATCAACTTTGCCATTGGCAAGGAACGCATGCCGCTCCCGGTGCTGCACGCCCTGGCGCTGATCAAAAAAGCCGCAGCACGGGTCAACGACCGCAATGGCGACCTGCCAGCCGACATCGCCCGCTTGATCGAGCAGGCTGCCGACGAAGTGCTCCACGGCGAGCACGACGACCAGTTCCCGCTGGTGGTGTGGCAGACCGGCAGCGGCACGCAGAGCAACATGAACGTCAACGAGGTGATTGCCGGGCGGGCCAACGAGCTGGCCGGCAAAGGCCGCGGCGGCAAGGCGCCGGTGCACCCCAACGACCATGTCAACCGCTCGCAAAGCTCCAACGACTGCTTCCCCACCGCCATGCACATTGCCGCAGCACAGGCGGTGCACGAGCAGCTGCTACCGGCGATCGCCGAACTGTCTTCGGGGCTGGCCGAGCTGTCGGCGCGCCACCACAAACTGGTCAAGACTGGCCGCACGCATATGATGGACGCCACGCCCATCACCTTCGGCCAGGAGGTGTCGGCCTTCGTGGCCCAGCTCGACTATGCCCAGCGCGCCATCCGCGCCACCTTGCCAGCGGTATGCGAACTGGCCCAGGGCGGCACTGCCGTGGGCACCGGGCTCAATGCCCCGCAGGGTTTCGCCGAAGCCATTGCTGCGGAACTGGCCGCCCTCTCCGGCCTGCCGTTCGTCACCGCGCCGAACAAGTTCGCCGCCCTGGCCGGCCACGAGCCGCTGACCAGCCTGGCGGGGGCGCTGAAGACCTTGGCGGTGGCCTTGATGAAAATCGCCAATGACTTGCGCCTGCTCGGCTCCGGGCCCCGCGCCGGGTTGGCCGAGGTGCGCCTGCCGGCCAACGAGCCGGGCAGCTCGATCATGCCAGGCAAGGTCAACCCGACCCAGTGCGAAGCGCTGTCGATGCTGGCCTGCCAGGTGCTGGGCAATGACGCGGCCATCGGTTTTGCCGCCAGCCAGGGGCACCTGCAGTTGAACGTGTTCAAGCCGGTGATCATTCATAACCTGCTGCAGTCGATCACGCTGCTGGCTGATGGCTGCCGCAACTTCCAGCAGCACTGCGTGGCCGGGATCGAACCGGATACCGAACAGATGGCGGCGCACCTGGAGCGCGGGCTGATGCTGGTGACCGCGCTCAACCCGCATATCGGCTATGACAAAGCGGCAGAGATTGCCAAGAAGGCCTACAGCGAGGGCAAGACCCTGCGCGAGGCGGCGCTGGAATTGAAGTACCTGACCAATGAGCAGTTCGATGAGTGGGTGCGGCCGGAGAACATGCTGGCACCGGGTGGCAAGGGCTGATTGATTGGCTGGTACTTATGGCCCTATCGCCGGCAAGCCGGCTCCTACAAGGGTTTTGTGGGAGCCGGCTTGCCGGCGATAGGGCCCTGGCAGGCTATCAACCAACCTGGGCCAGGCGCGCCCTTCTCGCCCGCCACCCAGCCACCAAAGAAGGCCCCAGGGCCACCAGCGTCGACCCCAGTACCACCGTCACCGCGCCTACATAGCCCAGGGCATTGATGTCTTCAGCCTGCACATACGCCGGCCACATCCAGGCCGCCAATGCCACCGCCACAAAGGTCACCAGCGGCGTCAGCGCCAGCGTGGCACTCACCCGCGATGCCTCCCAGTGCGCCAGTGCCTCGGCAAAGGCACCATAGGCCACCAGCGTGTTAAGGCAGCAGGCCAGCAGCAGCCAGCCTTGCAGGGGTGTCAACTGCAACGCCTCCAGCGGGTGCACCCAGGGTGTCAGCAGCGCGGCGCAGCTCAGGTAGATCACCATCATCACCTGCTGCGAATGCCACACCGTCAGCAACTGCTTCTGGCTCAGGGCATAGAACACCCAGATGCTGGTGGCCAGCAGGATGGTCAGCACGCCCGTGGTGTAGGTGCCCAGCGAGGTCAGCAGCTCTTCAAGGCGCTGGTTGAAGAACAGGCCGAAGCCGGCAAGCAGCACCAGCAACCCCAGGCCTTGGCCCAGGCTGAAGCGCTCCTTGAACACGAACACGCTGGCCACCAGCAGCAGCACCGGGCCGATCTGCACCACCAATTGCGCAGTACCGGGGCTCAGCAGGTTGAGGCCGATCAGGTACAGCACGTAGTTGCCCATCAGGCCGCATACGGCCACGGCCACCAGGCCTTTGCCTTTGGTGCCGAGCTTGCCGAACGAAGGCAAACGGCGCTTGGCTGCCAGCCAGGCGAACAGCAGGCCGCCGGACACCAGCAGGCGGAACCAGGTGACGGTCACCGGGTCGACCACCTGCAACACCTGCTTGAGTTTGATTGGCAGGATGCCCCACAGCAGTGCGGTCAGAAGCGCCAGGGCCAGTCCATAGCTCCGGCGTCCGGATGTGATGTGCATAAAATCCTCGGTCGAGCCCGTTGTAGGGTGCCTCGATTCTAAAGGCTTGCTACCTGCCAACGGGGAAAAAAGGCGGGAAAAGAATTCATCAGGTCATTCCCCTGCGGCATGGCGGCTGACTATTTCTTGTGTTTGGCAAACGCCGCTTCCAGGGCTTCATTGATGGTGCGCAACACCTTCACCCGCGCCCAACGCTTGTCATTGGCCTCGACCAGGGTCCATGGCGCGATCTCGGTGCTGGTACGGTCGACCATGTCCCCCACCGCATCCACATACAGGTCCCACTTGTCGCGGTTGCGCCAGTCGTCCTCGGTGATCTTGTAGCGCTTGAACGGGATCTGCTCGCGCTCTTCAAAACGCTCCAGCTGGGTCTGCTGGTCGATCGCCAGCCAGAACTTGACCACTACCGCACCGGCGTTCACCAACTGCTCCTCGAAATCATTGATTTCGCCGTAGGCACGCATCCAGTCGGCCGGGGTGCAGAACCCTTCGATGCGTTCCACCAGCACCCGGCCGTACCAGGAGCGGTCGAAGATGGTGAACTTGCCGCGTGCCGGAATGTGCCGCCAGAACCGCCAAAGGTACGGCTGCGCACGTTCATCTTCGCTAGGGGCGGCGATCGGCACGATACGGTACTGGCGCGGGTCCAGCGCTGCAGCCACACGGCGAATCGCCCCGCCTTTGCCTGCAGCATCATTACCCTCGAACACGGCCACCAGCGAGTGCCGGCGCATGTGCTTGTGGCGCAACAGGCCGGCCAGGCGAGCCTGCTCGGTCACCAGTTGCTCCTGGTAGTCCTGCTTGTCCAGGTGCAGGGTCATGTCCAGGGCGCCGACCAGGCTGCGCTGATCGATGCTGCGCCCCAACGGCGCAATGTTGCCCTGGTGCTTGCCTTTGGGGTTGACGGCCAGTGCGGCCTGCAGGCTTTCCAGCAAGATGCGCCCAACGGCCAGGCTGCGGTAGTTGGGGTCGACCCCTTCAACTACATGCCACGGTGCATAGTCACGGCTGGTACGGCGCAACACCCGCTCGCCAAAACGCACGAAACGGTCGTAGGTCTGCGACTGCTGCCAGTCCAGCGGGCTGATGCGCCAGCTGTGCAAGGGGTCGTCCTTGAGCGACTTGAGCCGCGCTTTCATCTGTTTCTTGGACAGGTGGAACCAGAACTTGATGATCAGCGCACCTTCGTCGCAAAGCATCTGCTCCAGGCGCTCGGCACCGGTGATGGCCTGGTCGAGCACCGCATCCTTGAACTGCCCATGCACCCTGCCCTGCAGCATCTGGCTGTACCAGTTGCCGAAAAACACGCCCATGCGCCCCTTTGGCGGCAGCGCCCGCCAGTAGCGCCAGGCGGGCGGGCGGGCCAGCTCTTCGTCGGTCTGCTGGTCGAAGGTGAGCACGTCGATCATGCGCGGGTCCATCCACTCGTTGAGCAGCTTGACCGTCTCGCCCTTGCCGGCGCCTTCGATGCCATTGATCAGCACGATCACCGGGAAGCGCGCCTGCTGCTTGAGTTCGTACTGGGCTTCGAGCAAAGCCTCGCGCAGCGCGGGCACTTCTGCCTCAAAGGTATCGTCGTCGATGCTGTGGCCAATTTCGGCGGATTCGAACATGCACTGGCTCCTTCAATGGATAAGCAAGATTAGCGGAATCCTGGCGGCAAGCGGCACGCTTCAAGCTGCAAGAAAACGCGGGCCGTGCCACCATCTGCTTTTTCTTGCAGCTTGCAGCTTGCCGCTTGCAGCTCCCCACCTCCAGCGAAACCAGCCATGCCCGCATCCACCCTCCTTCAGCATGCCCAGATCGACTGGGACGACCAGGGCCGCCCCCATTCGCGGCAATACGGCGATGTGTACTTCGCCATCAACGAGGGCATTGCCGAAACCCAGCATGTGTTCCTCGAACAAACCCGCCTGCGCCAGCGCTTCGCCAACCTGGCGCCCCACGCCTGCCTGGTGATCGGCGAAACCGGCTTTGGCACCGGCATGAATTTTTTCTGCGCCTGGCAGCTGTTCGCCGAAACAGCCCACGCCGACGCCCGCCTGCATTTCGTCAGCGTCGAGAAGTACCCCCTGGGCCATGCCGACATGGCCAGGGCTATGCGCCTGTGGCCGGAGCTGGCTGCGTTCACCGAACCCTTTTTGCGCCAGTACGTCGCGGTGCACCAGGGCTTCCAGCAGTTCACCTTCGACCAGGGCCGAATCACCCTTACCCTGCTGATCGGCGATGTGCTGGAGCAGCTGCCGCAGCTGGACGCGCGTATCGACGTGTGGTTCCTCGACGGTTTCGCCCCGGCGAAGAACCCCGACATGTGGACACCCGAGCTGTTCACGCAACTGGCCAGGTTGTCCCATGCCGGCACCGCACTGGGCACCTTCACCACCACCGGCTGGGTTCGCCGCAGCTTGATCGAGGCCGGCTTCACCATGAAGAAGGTGCCTGGCATCGGCAAGAAGTGGGAGGTGATGAGCGGTGAGTACACCGGCACGCCCAACGCGCCCATCTCGGCGCCCTGGTACGCCCGGCCAACTGCGCCTGAAGGCCCGCGCGAGGCCCTGGTGATCGGCGCAGGGCTTGCTGGCAGTGCCAGCGCTGCCAGCATGGCCGCACGCGGCTGGCAGGTAACGGTACTGGAGCGTCACGACGCCGCGGCCCGCGAAGCCTCCGGCAACCCCCAGGGCGTGCTGTACCTCAAGCTGTCCGCACACGGCACGGCTTTGTCGCAGATGATCCTGGCCGGCTTCGGCTATACACGGCGCCAGCTTGAATTACTGCAGCGCGGCCAGGACTGGGATGCGTGCGGGGTTTTGCAACTGGCCTTCGACAGCAAGGAAGCCGAACGCCAGGGCAAGCTCGCCGACGCCTTCGAGGGCAGCTTGCTGCGTGCCGTGCAGCGCAGTGAAGCCGAAGCGATTGCCGGGGTCGCGCTGCCTGCCGGCGGGTTGTTCTACCCCGAAGGCGGCTGGGTGCACCCACCGGCACTGTGCAACGCTCAACTGCAGCACCGTAACATTCGCCTGCTGGCCCATCACGATGTGCTAGCACTGCGCAAGGCCGATGGCCTGTGGCAAGCCTGGGCCGGCGACCGGCTGCTGGCCAGCGCGCCAGTGGTGGTGCTGGCCGGGGCGGCTGACGTGAAGCGTTTCGGGCCCTGTACGCAGTTGCCGCTCAAGCGCATCCGCGGGCAGATCACCCGCCTGCCGGTGACCGACGCCAGCCGGGCGCTGGCTACCGTAGTCTGCGCCGAGGGCTATGTGGCACCGCCCAGGGGTGAAGAGCACACGCTGGGGGCCAGCTTCGACTTCCATAGCGATGACCTGGCGCCGACCGTGGCCGAGCACCAGGGCAACCTGGCCATGCTGGATGAAATCTCCAGCGACCTGGCCCGGCGCCTGGGTGTCCCAGCGCTTGCCCCTGAGCAGTTGCAGGGGCGCGCGGCATTTCGCTGCACCAGCCCGGATTACTTGCCGATCGTGGGGCCGGTTGCCGACCCTGCAGCCTTCGCCGAAGCCTTTGCAGTCCTGGGCAAGGACGCGCGGCAGGTGCCCGAGGTGCCCTGCCCCTGGCTGGAAGGGCTGTATGTGAACAGCGGGCATGGGTCGCGGGGGCTGATCACGGCGCCGCTTTCGGGCGAGCTGATTGCAGCCTGGGTCAGTGGCGAGCCATTGCCGCTGCCGCGGGCGGTGGCTGAAGCATGCCATCCGAACCGGTTTGGCTTGCGCAAGTTGATTCGGGGTAAATGAAGGGGCTGCTGTGCAGCCCAATCGCCGGCAAGCCGGCGATTGGCCGCATTACAAAGTGCTGCTTATAACGGATTGGTCTAAAACTCTCGCAAATCCCCCAGGTCAGTTCCTTACAGGCGCCCTAATCCGGGGCGCTGATTCCCCAACGGAAAAACCGGTAAGGACCTATGTGCGGATTAGCAGGAGAGTTACGTTTCACCCCCATCGACCAAGCCCCTCGCCCGGCGGACCTCGCCGCGGTAGAGCGCATGACCCATCACCTGGCGCCCCGTGGCCCCGACGCCTGGGGCTTCCATAGCCTGGGCCCGATTGCCCTGGGCCATCGTCGGCTGAAAATCATGGACCTGTCCGACGGCTCGGCTCAGCCCATGGTCGACAACACCCTGGGCCTGTCTTTGGCCTTCAATGGTGCCATCTACAACTTCCCCGAACTGCGCCAGGAGCTGCAGGACCTGGGCTACACCTTCTGGTCCGACGGCGACACCGAGGTGCTGCTCAAGGGCTACCACGCCTGGGGCGCGGCCTTGCTGCCCAAGCTCAACGGCATGTTCGCCCTGGCCATCTGGGAGCGCGACAACCAGCGCCTGTTCCTGGCCCGCGACCGCCTGGGCGTCAAGCCTTTGTACCTGTCGCGCAACGGCGAGCGCCTGCGCTTTGCCTCCACCCTGCCAGCGCTGCTCAAAGGTGGCGACATCGACCCGATGATCGACCCGGTAGCGCTCAACCACTACCTCAACTTCCACGCCGTGGTGCCGGCGCCACGCACCTTGCTGGCCAATGTGCAAAAGCTCGAACCCGGCACCTGGATGCGCGTCGACCGCCACGGTGAAGTCGAACGCCAAACCTGGTGGCAGCTGCATTACGGCCCCAACCCGGACGAGCGCGACCTGGACCTGGAAGGCTGGACCACCCGTGTGCTCGATGCCACCCGTGATGCCGTCGGCATCCGCCAGCGCGCCGCCGTGGACGTAGGCGTACTGCTGTCCGGCGGCGTCGACTCCAGCCTGTTGGTCGGCTTGCTGCGCGAAGTGGGCGTGGATGACCTGTCGACCTTCTCCATCGGCTTCGAGGATGCCGGCGGCGAGCGCGGTGACGAGTTCCAGTACTCCGACCTGATCGCCAAGCACTACGGCACCCGCCACCACAAGCTGCGCATCGCCGAAAGCGAAATCATCGAGCAATTGCCGGCCGCGTTCCGCGCCATGAGCGAACCGATGGTCAGCCACGACTGCATCGCCTTCTACCTGCTGTCACGCGAAGTGGCCAAGCACTGCAAGGGCGTGCAGAGCGGCCAGGGTGCCGACGAGCTGTTCGCCGGCTACCACTGGTACCCGCAGGTGGACGGCGCCAAGGATGCCTTTGGCGCCTACCGCGATGCATTCTTCGACCGCAGCCATGCCGAGTACCGCGACACCGTGCAAGCGCCGTGGCTGCTGGAAACCGACGTGGCCGGCGACTTCGTGCGCGAACACTTCGCCCGCCCGGGCGCGGCCGAGGCAGTAGACAAGGCGCTGCGCCTGGACAGCACGGTGATGCTGGTCGACGACCCGGTCAAACGGGTCGACAACATGACCATGGCCTGGGGCCTGGAGGCCCGTACACCGTTCCTGGACTACCGCCTGGTCGAGCTGTCGGCACGCATCCCGGCGCGCTTCAAATTGCCCGATGGCGGCAAGCAAGTGCTCAAGCAAGCCGCACGCCGGGTGATCCCCCATGAGGTGATCGACCGCAAGAAAGGCTACTTCCCGGTACCCGGCCTCAAGCACCTGCAAGGCGCCACCCTGGACTGGGTACGCGAACTGCTCACCGACCCCAGCCAGGACCGCGGGCTGTTCAACCCGGCCATGGTAGACCGCCTGCTGAGCAACCCGCATGGCCAGCTTACCCCGCTGCGCGGCTCCAAGCTGTGGCAGCTGGCGGCGCTGAACCTGTGGCTCAGCGAACAAGGAATCTGACCGATGAAAGCCCATGAAACCGCCTACGGTCAGCGCCTGCTGCGTGGCCAGGCGCCGTCCTACGAGCGCCTGCAGGCGCGCCTGGCCGGCGATGGCAGCGAGCCCCACAGCCAGCCGCGTGCGCTGCACTGCGGCTGGGGTCGGCTGCTGATAGGCCACACCTACCCGGACCCGGCCAGCCTGGCCGAGGCGCTGCAGCAGGAACGTCCCGGCGAGCGTGACATCGCACTGTATGTGGCGGCCCCGCAACAGCTGCTGGCGCAGGCACCGCAGCAGCTGTTCCTCGACCCGTCCGACACGCTGCGGCTGTGGTTCACCGACTACCGCCAGGCGCAACGGGTGTTTCGCGGTTTCCGTATCCGCCGCGCACAAAGCGCCAGCGACTGGCAGGCCATCAACACCCTGTACCAGGCACGCGGCATGCTCCCGGTGCAGCCCGAGCTGCTGACGCCACGCCACCAGGGCGGGCCGGTGTACTGGCTGGCCGAGGACGAAGACAGCGGCGCGGTAATCGGCAGCGTCATGGGCCTGAACCACAGCAAGGCGTTCGATGACCCCGAGCACGGCAGCAGCCTGTGGTGCCTGGCCGTGGACCCGCATTGCACCCGCCCTGGCGTGGGTGAGGTGCTGGTGCGCCACCTGGTCGAGCACTTCATGAGCCGCGGCCTGGCCTACCTGGACTTGTCGGTGTTGCACGACAACCGCCAGGCCAAGCGGCTGTACGAGAAGCTCGGTTTCCGCAACCTGCCGACCTTCGCGGTCAAACGCAAGAACGGCATCAACCAGCAATTGTTTCTGGGCCCCGGCCCTGAAGCGGGGCTGAACCCGTATGCACGGATCATCGTCGATGAGGCCTACCGCCGTGGCATCGAGGTGCAGGTGGACGACGCCGCAGGCGGGCTGTTCACCCTCAGCCTGGGCGGGCGTCGGGTGCGTTGCCGCGAGTCGCTGAGCGACCTGACCAGTGCGGTCAGCATGACCCTCTGCCAGGACAAGCGCCTGACCCAGCAAACCTTGCACAACGCCGGCCTGCTGGTGCCGGTGCAGCAACTGGCCGGCAATGCCGACGACAACCTGGCGTTTCTCGACGAGCACGGCGCGGTGGTGGTCAAGCCGGTGGATGGCGAGCAGGGCCAAGGGGTGGCGGTGAACCTGACCACTTACGAGGAAGTCAGCCAAGCCATAGAACACGCCCGCCGTTTCGACAGCCGTGTGCTGCTGGAGAGCTTCCACCCGGGCCATGACCTGCGCATCGTGGTGATCGGTTTCGAGGTGGTTGCGGCGGCGATTCGGCACCCGGCCCAGGTGGTCGGCGACGGCAAACACAGCATCCTTGAGCTGATCGAGGCCCAAAGCCGCCGCCGTCAGGCCGCTACCGGTGGCGAAAGCCGCATTCCGCTGGACGACGAAACCGAGCGCACCCTGCGTGATGCCGGCTTCGACTACACCAGCGTATTGCCTGCAGGCCAGCGCCTGGCCGTGCGCCGCACCGCCAACCTGCACACTGGCGGCACGCTGGAGGACGTTACCGAGCGCCTGAACCCTGTGTTGGCCGACGCGGCCGTGCGCGCGGCGCGGGCGCTGGAAATTCCAGTGGTGGGCCTGGACCTGATGGTGCGTGATGCCGAACAGCCGGACTACGTGATCATCGAGGCCAATGAACGCGCCGGCTTGGCCAACCATGAACCGCAGCCAACGGCAGAGCGCTTTGTCGACCTGCTGTTCCCGCATAGCCGGGCGTTGGCGTGAATCCATGACGGCCCTATCGCCGGCAAGCCGGCTCCTACAAGGCTCATCACGGTCCATGTGGGAGCCGGCTTGCCGGCGATAGGGCCCGCCAGAGCACAGCTTTACCCGAGGAGTACCCATGTCTGAACGATACCCCGAGCCGGACCTTGACTACCTCAAGCGCGTCCTGCTGGAGATGCTCGCCATCCCCAGCCCGACCGGCTTCACCGACACCATCGTGCGCTATGTCGCCGAACGCCTGGACGAACTGGGCATTCCCTTCGAGCTGACCCGCCGCGGCACCATCCGCGCCACCCTCAAGGGCCGGCAAAGCTCCCCAGACCGCGCCGTCTCGGCCCACCTGGACACCATCGGCGCCAGCGTGCGCCAATTGCAGGACAACGGCCGCCTGGCCCTGGCCCCGGTGGGCTGCTGGTCGAGCCGTTTCGCCGAGGGCAGCCGGGTCAGTGTATTCACCGACACCGGCGTGTTCCGCGGCAGCGTGCTGCCGCTGATGGCCAGCGGGCACGCCTTCAATACCGCCATCGACCAGATGCCCGTCAGCTGGGAGCACGTAGAAGTGCGCCTGGACGCCTACTGCACCACCCGCGCCGACTGCGAGTCGTTGGGCATTGCCATTGGCGACTTCGTGGCATTCGACCCGCTGCCGGAGTTCACCGACAGCGGCCATATCAGCGCCCGCCATCTGGACGACAAAGCCGGCGTGGCCGCGCTGCTGGCTGCCCTCAAGGCAGTCGTGGAAAGCGGCCGCCAGCCGATGATCGACTGCCACCCGCTGTTCACCATCACCGAAGAAACCGGCTCAGGCTCTGCCGCTGCCCTGCCCTGGGACGTCAGCGAGTTCGTCGGCATCGACATCGCCCCGGTGGCACCCGGCCAGGCGTCGAGCGAACACGCCGTCAGCGTGGCCATGCAGGACTCGTCGGGGCCCTATGACTACCACCTGTCACGCCACTTGCTGAAACTGGCCGGCGACCAGGAGCTGCCGGTGCGCCGTGACGTGTTCCGCTATTACTTCAGCGATGCCCATTCGGCGGTCACCGCCGGCCACGACATCCGCACGGCGCTGGTGGCGTTCGGTTGCGATGCCACCCATGGTTACGAGCGCACCCACATCGACAGCCTGGCCGCGCTCAGCCGCCTGTTGTCGGGCTACCTGCTCAGCCCGCCAGTGTTCGCAAGCGATTCCAACCCGGCCAATGCCTCACTGGAGCGCTTCAGCCACCAGTTGGAGCACGATGCGCAGATGGAGAGCGATACCCGGGTGCCTGCCGTCGACAGCCTGGTGGGGAACAAGGAGTGAGCCGTAGCGGCCCGGTTTGGCGTAGCATGGGCGCATTCTTTTACCAAGCTGAATGCCGCCCATGCTGATCCCCTACGAACACTTGCAAGCCGAAACCCTGACGCGCCTGATCGAGGATTTCGTCACCCGCGACGGCACCGACAATGGTGATGACACGCCGCTGGAAACCCGTGTGCTGCGGGTGCGCCAGGCGCTGGCCAAGGGCCAGGCGTTCATCCTGTTCGACCCGGAAAGCCAACAGTGCCAACTGCTGGCCAAGCATGATGTGCCGCGCGAACTGCTCGACTGACCGGTACCGGCCGCTTCGCGGAGCAAACCTGCGAAGCGGCCGGTAAAGTCGACCTCAAGCCGAATTGCCCTTGCGCTTCTCCCCCGCCTTGATCCGCTTGTACACCTCCGCCCGGTGCACCGACACTTCACGCGGCGCACTCACGCCAAAACGCACCATGCCATTGCGTGTTTCCACCACCTTGATCTCAATATCGTCACCAATGTTGATGACTTCGCCGACTACGCGTCCAATGACCAACATGTTCCGGTCCTCCGGCAACAGGGAAAACCGGAGAGTGCATGGGGATATTCGGTGACTCAACGCCTTCGCAGCAATTCAGAACAAGCCTACATCGGCAGGTAATTCGCCCTACAGACGGAACTACAATCCGCGCGCCTGGGCCTTGCCACGCATTTTCACCGCCATCTCTGCCATCTCGTCATACAGCCGCTGTGGCGCCTGTTGCTTGAGCTGCCAGGCCTGGCGCCCGGCCTCGTGGGGCAGGATCAGGAATTCACCGGCCTCCACCTGCTGGTGGATGTAGTCGGCAATGTCCGACGCACTGATCGGCGAGCCCTCCAGCAGTTTGCCCACCTGGGCTTTCATGGCCGGGTTCGGGCCGCGGAAAGAGTCGAGCAGGTTGGTCTGGAAGAACGACGGGCACACCACGTGCACAGCCACTTCCAGCTGGCGCAGCTCTACCAGCAGGCTCTCGGACAGCGCCAGCACACCGGCCTTGGCAACGTTGTAGTTGCTCATGCCCGGCCCCTGCATCAGGGCAGCCATCGACGCCACATTGATGATGCGCCCCTTGCTGCGTTCGAGCAGCGGCAGGAAGGCCTTGCAGCCCTTGACCACACCCATCAGGTTGACCGCGATCTGCCAGTCCCAGTCTTCCAGCGACAGCTCGGCGAAGAAGCCGCCCGAGGCGACACCGGCGTTGTTGACGATCACATCGATACCGCCGAACTTCTCTTCGCAGGCCTGGGCCAGGGCGGTCAGCTGGCTGTAGTCGCGCACGTCGCAGCGCTGGACGAAGCCCTCGCCGCCGGCACCGCGCACAAGCTCCAGGGTTTCGCGCAGGCCTGGCTCGTTGACGTCGGCCAACGCCAGGCGCCAACCCTCGCGCGCCCAGCGCAGGGCAATCTCGCGGCCGAGGCCGGAACCGGCGCCAGTGATCATGATGCGTTTGTGCATGGTGGCAGGCCTTGTACTGATGGGTGGTCAGCCCAGTCTAATCAAGGCGTTGGCGCCAGAGAGGGTTCATCAGGGTAGTGAATGGGCGGGCATGACCAAACGGTCAGTACCAGGCAAATGGAATCTTTGCCAAGCGGCGCCGGTCCGAATTAACAAGAGGCCAGCTGTACGAGGCTCTTGACCCCTAACCACGCAAGGACTCCGTCATGACCACGATCCTCATCATCATCCTGATCCTGCTGTTGATTGGTGGCTTACCGGTCTTCCCACACTCGCGCAGCTGGGGCTATGGCCCATCCGGCATCATTGGCGTGGTGCTGGTGATTCTGCTGGTGTTGTTGTTGCTCGGCATGATTTGAACCGGGGGCGTGCAAGGCCAGTTGCTGTTCAAGCTGCAGCATGGCCTCGCGCAGCGCCCCCACATCCTGCTCGATATCGCCCGGTGCGGGCGGTTTGGCTTGGCATCTGCGCTCCAACCGCTCGCACAGGTCGACTATCACTCTTGCCCGAGCGATCCGGGCGCCTCCCTTTATCCGATGGGCCAGCATGGCCAGCGCCTCAGCATTGGCCGGCACCTGCGCAAGTAGCTGCAGGTCCTGCAGGTTGCTGGCACGAAGGTCGGCCAACAACGCTCGCAGTGCAGCCTCGTCGCCGGCCACCAGCCGCCTGATGTGTTCGATGTCCAGCAGTGCAGGACTGGCACGGGCCAAGGCCCGAACCAGGCCGTCCAGCCCCAGAGGCTTGAACAGGCAAGCGTCCATGCCTGCTGCACGGCAGCGCCGGCGTTCAACCTGTGTGGCACTGGCAGTCAAACCGATCACCTGGCACCTGGGCCTGCCGCTGCGCCGCTCGTGCTCGCGAATGGCGCGGGCCAGCGCGTAGCCGTTGAGCCGAGGCATGTTGCAGTCACTGATCACCCCGTCGAAGTGCTCGCCCAACCACAAGCGCAAGGCCTGGGTACCGTCCTGGGCAACGCACGCCTGATGCCCGAGGTATTCGAGCTGTTGCACCAGCAACAGGCGATTGGCCGGATAGTCGTCGACCACCAGCAGGCGCAGCGGCTGGGGCGGGTGACGAGTGTCACCGGTAGCGGCCGCCGGCCGTTGCTGGGCAGCACTCAACTGCGGCAGGCTCAGGCGCACGTTCACTTCGGTGCCCTGCCCCAGCACGCTGTGCAGGTGCAGG
The DNA here is from genome assembly GCF_009933855.1 of Pseudomonas sp. SG-MS2. NCBI lineage: Bacteria > Pseudomonadati > Pseudomonadota > Gammaproteobacteria > Pseudomonadales > Pseudomonadaceae > Pseudomonas > Pseudomonas sp. SG-MS2. Next base: position 22,076 of record NZ_MOMO01000276.1, read on the forward strand.
CTGCCGCCCATCATCTCGCACAGGCTGCGGCTGATGCCAAGGCCCAGGCCGGCGCTGCAGCGCGGTGACTGGCATTGGTTGCTGGCCTGACGGAACGGTTGCCCCAGGTGCGCAAGCTCGCTTGCGGCAATGCCGACACCGGTATCGCGCACCGTCAGCTCCACCGCCAGGTAGCCGTCCACCGCTGTTGCCGACAGGTTCACCGTCACCTCGCCGTGTTCGGTGAACTTGATGGCATTGCTCAGCAGGTTGGCCAGCACCTGCTTGAAGCGCAGCGGGTCGAGCATGACCTGGGCATCCACCTGGCCTTGGGTAACCAGGCGCAACGCCAGGCCTTTGCTGCGCGCCTGCTGCTCGAACAACTGCAGCACCCGCCCCACGTGTTCGCGCAGGCACACCCGCTGGGCAGCAAACTGCAAGTGCCCGGACTCGATACGGGTGATGTCCAGGATGTCTCCGATCAGTTCCAGCAGGCCACGCGCCGCTTCGTCGGCCACCTCCAGTGCCAGGTGGTCGAACTCGCCTCGCTCGGCCTTGCGCCGTGCCAGTTCAAGCATGCCCTGCACGGCATGCAAGGGCGTGCGAAGCTCGTGGCTCATGGTGGTCAGGAACTGGGTCTTGGCCTGGTTTGCGGCATCGGCCTCACGCTTGGCACGGCGCAATTGCACCTGCAGGCGCCGCAGGTAGCGGATCCACAGCAAGGCCAGGCCGAGCAACAGCAGGGCCGTGGCAAAACCCAGCAGGATACGGCCGCGGTAACGTTGCCACACACCGTCAGCGACGATCATCGGGTTGCGCCAGCGACGCACCAGGCCGTCAATCTCGTGCGGTGACAGGCTGAGCAGGGCTTTGTCGAGTATGCCCTGCAGTTCAACCGCCCCGCGGGCGCTGGCCAGGGCGAAATGCGCGGGCGGCAGCGGCAGGCTGGCGCTGATCTTGAGCTGGCCCGGGTAGCCACGCGCGATCAGTGCTCGCGCGTCATCGAGGGTCAGCACGGCGGCGGCCGCCTTGCCGCGAGCCACGGCGCGCAAGGCTTCAACGGGGCTGGCCACGGCCATTGGCACAACCTGCGGATGATGCTGGCCAAGCATTTCATGCAGGGCACTGCCCCACACCAGGGCCAGCGGTCGCCCGGCCAGTTGCTCGAGGTTGCCAGGAGCCTGCGGTGCATCGCGCGTCACCAGTACCCGCGAGGCACTGAGGTAAGCACGGCTGAAGGACACCTGGCGCTCCAGGGCTGGGCTGCGCGGCAGGCCGGCAATCAGTTGCACCTCGCCCTCGCGCAGTTGTTCGAGCATGCCTTGCAGCGTGCCGCCAGCCTGCACCTCGAAACGCAGCCCGGTGCGCCGGCTGATCAGTTGCAGCACATCCAGGCTCAGGCCCCGCCATTGGCCATTGCCATCGCGAAAGCTCAGCGGCAACAGCTGCTCGTCCATCGCCACCTGCACGCGTGGATTGTCGAGCAACCAGCGCTGCTCGGCCTCGCTCAACTGCAGCGGCACTGGCCGCTGCGCGGCGGCGCCCAGTGGGCTCCAGCGTTCGCGAATACGCTGGTGCTGGCGCTCGGTGAGGTTGCCAAGGGCGGCATCGACCAGCCTCGGCAAGGGCGTATCGCCATTGAGCATGGCAAAACCGATGCCCTGCCGGGGCAGCCCGGCGTGGCCGACTTCCTCGACACCGGCAAGTTGGCCGCGGCCCAACGCGTAGCGGGCCGCCAAGGCATTGCCCAGGTACAGGTCGGCATGCCCGAGTGCCAACGTCGCCAGGGCATCGAACGGAGAAAGGTGGGTTTGCACACGTGCCTGAGGGTAGCGTTCGTGAACCTGCTCCAGGCTGCGATAGCCCTGGACCATCACCAGGTCGAGGCCGTGCGTGTCATAGACCCGTTCACGGCCACGCGCCTCACGCGCCAGCAGCAAGGGGCAATCCTCGGCGTAAGGCCGTGACAGCCGCAACCCCGCGTCCAGTGCCTGGCGGCTGGTGACCGAGCCGAGCAGGTCGACCTCGCCTGCACGCAATGCCGCATGCGCCTCGGCGAACGCTTCGAAAACCTGCACCTGCACCTGCAGGTTCAACTGTTCGCCCAGCAGCCCGGCGTAATCAGCGGTAATGCCTTCATAGGCGCTGCCGGTGCCGAGGATGTCGAGGGGCGGGTTGTCCTGGGCCAGCACGCCCAAACGCAGCGAGCGGCGCGCCCACAACCAGCGTATGCCTGCTTCATCGGGCTCGTGGCGGGGCCCGTCCAGGGTGGCCCGCGCGTGCAACTGCGGCCTGGCCAGCGCTGGCAGTGTCAGCACGAAACAGAGCAACGCCAGGAGCAAGGCACGTAAGGGCACGCGGGGCGAAATTCAGATCAGCTGATTGCGGCGAGCGAAATCCGCCAGGTCAATCAGCGAGTTGAGCCTGAGCTTTTCCAGCAGGCGCGTCTTGTAGGTGCTGATGGTCTTGTTGCTCAGCAGCATGGCCTCGCCGATGGCTTTGTTGCTCAGGCCGCGGGCCAGGTACTGCAAAACCATCAGCTCACGGCTGGACAGGCTGGCGATGCACTGCGGCTCGGTGGCCTGCAGGTCCTGTTTGTGCACCGAGCTCAAGGCCACTGCGGGGAAGTAGGTAAAACCCGACAGCGCAGCACGTACCGCCTTGCCCAGTTCATCCAGGTCATCGGTCTTGGCCACGTAGCCGGCTGCCCCCGCCTGCAGGCAGCGCAACGAGTAGGCCACGGCCAACTGTGAAGTCAGCACCACGACCTTGCTCGGACGGCTGCAGGCCTGGATGCGGCTGATGACCTCCAGCCCGTCCAGGCCAGGCATGGCGATGTCGAGGATCACCAGATCCGGCGCCAGCTCGCGCACCAGGCGCACCGCATCGATGCCGTTGTCGGCCTGGCCAACCACTTCGACCTGCTGCTGGCGCAGCAACTGGCAGACCGTGGCACGGATAAATGGGTGGTCGTCGACCACCAGCGCTGTGGGCATGATGCACTCCTTTGTAATTCTGCTCGCTGCCTACAACTCGGCATCGAACACCACGGTGGCCAGCCCGGTATAGGTACTGCCGGTATTAGGTAACATACGACGCACATCCTCCTTGGCTATTTCAAAGTGCATCTGGCCAGGGCGGTTGAGGGTGGGCTGCACTGCTTCGAACTGCAGCGCTTGAGCACGCCCCGTCGGTAGCGCAAGCCTTTCGACCATCTGACCTCGGTGCTGGATGCCGGCGGGCAAGCTCAGGGACAGCAGGACAGGTACTTGATCGCCCTTGTCGTTGGTGATTGCGCACTGGGCGTCGATATCGTACTGGCACAGCTTGTAAACCTTGAACGGGCCAGAGGATGACAGCCTGAATGGCAAGTCTCTATACAGACGCTGCGGCACACTGCCCCCCGCAAGCCAGTGCTGCCAGCCATCGCGAGGCTCCAGCACGGCGCGGTCAGTACCCGGCGGAAACTCGAAAAAGAAGGCATGCTGGACGTCGAGCACGAGGTTGATTGTGACGCTGTTGGTATTGAGTGCAGTAACGCCATCACCAAAGTCGAAGTCGCCGCCAGGGCCAACGCTGTATGTGATGCTTCCTCGATAGAGCCCGGTTTTCATGCGAAATGGGGCAGGCATCCGGAGGTTGTAAGACACGCCCATGTCAGTCACGTCGATGAACCCGTGATAATCAGGCCCATTCCGGGAATTCAATGAGTGACAGCCGGCAGGCGCTGTCGGGTTGGTAATGTCCCAGAGGAAGAATACCCAGGGTGGATTGCCGATGGACGCTACACGGGTGCAACCACCCTGCACGACAGCGTTGTACGTAGGACTCTCATACCAGGGCACGCCCCCCGTTTTCTGGCTGACCCCTGTGAACTCGAACGACACTGTGTGCTGCTCACCGGTAACTTCGTGGAAGACATCGACCTGGCGCCGGCCCGGCATCTGGATGAAAAACTTTGCCCGTGGTGAGACGGTAGTCACCTCTTTTGTGTAGGTCAGGGGCAGATCGACCACGTCATTGTTGGTACAGCGATAGGCAAACCTGCGGCAGAACAATGCAGGAGGCGTCGTGTTTTCGAATTGTCCCGACCCTTTGCCCAGATACTGCGCCGACACCGTGACATCAAGTGCCTGGGCGCTTGGGGCCAGCAGCATGAACCACGCCGTTACCACCCATGCCAGGCAAAATCGCATCAGATGAACCATCACGTTTACCCCTTCACCACCATGATTTTATGATCACGTCCTTCGTGAAGCTCGAACTGGTGCACCTTTTGCGAGTGCCCCTCGAACTGCCGGCTACGGCCTGGCAGCAGGTGATGCTTGGTCGCGGGCTCACACTGTTCCCCTGCCATCAGGCATTGACGGAAGTGGTCCAGAACCACGGTGGAGTTACCTTCATTGACCACAGTCAGTTGCCCGTTTTCACGCCGCACCGGCGTGTTGAAGCGTGCCTGCGCCGGCCGTACGAACAGCAGCGAGCCATAGCCGGCCAGCAGGTTTACCCCCGCCCTGAGGCCGTCGCGGTACTGCGCCGCCTCCTGTTCGTCCACGGCAAAACCGTCACCCAATTCCGGCAGCACCGGCATGAAGCGCAGGCGGAAGTAACGTTCCTGGTCCCGCGGGCCACGGTACAACAGGCGCACGGCCTGCATGCCGTGCGCCGGTACGATCAGCCGCGCCGGGCTGGCGACCAGGCCGCGCTGCTCCAGGGCCAGGCCGTCGGTGTCGATTTCGTGGGCCACCCCGGCATCGTCATAGACCAGCTCGGCGACGCTGACCTTGACGAACGCCGTGCTGTCGCCGCTGTTGCGCACACGCTTGAGCAGCGTGCTCCTGTCACCGTCGAGGTAATCGTACAATCCGCCAACGTTCAGTTCGGGGCTGGCCACGGCAGCCAGTGGCATGGCCAGCAGGACGAAGGCCGATAGAGAAAGCATTTTCATGTAGCGAAGCTCCCTGGTGATTTGATTAAGGGTATTGCCGTGCGCAACCCGTCGGCCACGGCTAAAGCAGTAGGAAAATTCCGAAACTCACGAAGATCGCGATGCAATCTCGGGCTGGCACTGTTGGTCGCCGGCCAGCAGCACGTCGCCTTCACGCGTCAGGCCTTCCAGGTCCAGGCGTACCAGACAGAGCGGTTGCCCGCGCTGGCGAATTTCCAGGGTCGGTGCCGCTTCGCTCATTTCCACCGCGAAAAAGCCATCGGCCTCGCTGACACTGCGGCTGGCATGGTTGATAACCTGTGCGCCACGCAACGGCAGGCCCTGGCCATCGAGCAGGCGCCCCAGCACGGTGACGGTGCGCAGTACACGAACCTGGCGGTAGTCGATGCCCCCGCGGTTGAGGTGGTAGTCAACGCTCGATGGCTGTATCACGGCGGCGGTCGCCTCGCTCCCGTCGAAATCGAACTGCACATGCCCGGGCTTGTAGGCGGTGACCGGGATGATGTTGCGCCCGGCATGCAGGTTGACGCCCATGGCATCGTCGGCACGCAACCTGAGGCCGTCGATATCGGTGTCCACATCGACGATCAACGCGGCCTGGTGCCCCAGGGGCTGGCCGCTCACTGCCGCCTTGCCGGCACCCACGGCCAGCAGGCTTTGCAGGTTCAGGCCACCGGTGAATTCGCCGTTGTAGGAGGAGCGCTGCAGGTAAGCGTCACCTTGCATGAACGGGTTCTCGAACTGGGTATCGGCCCCCAGCCCCGTGCCGTAGCGGTCGGCGCTGAGGGTGGCGCCAATGCTGCGCAATGGGCCGATCTCGACATCCTGCCGATAGCCCAGCGAGGTATTGAGGTCACGCCCGCCGTCACGCGAGGTGCGGCTGCCTACGCTGGCGGACAAACGTCGGCCGCCGTCGCCCAGGCTCATGCTCAAGCTCAGGTTGATGCCACGGTTGCGCGCATCACCGGTACCGCTGTTGCCCGGGCGATCGAACAGCGACAAGCGCCAGTTGGCGTCAGAGCCAAACAAACGCCCGTAATAGGCCCACCCCAGATCGATGCCGGTGCCGGCATCACTGCCACTGCTGTGCGACACACGCACACTGGCGGTGTTGCGAGGGTCCAGGCGATGGTTCAAGGACAGCGATGATTGCGTCTGGCGCCGGGTGAATGGCCGTGCGGGTGCATTGCCAAGGTAGTCCCTGCCGGGCTGCGCCAGCCAGGTGCGGCTGTGGCTTGCGACCAGCGAGCCGCTCGCGTAAGCATGGATCAGTTGCAGGTCGAAGCCGTTGCCATGGCCCTGGGCCTGGAACAGGTTGCCATAGAGTTTGAGCCGGTCGCGCACATCCCAGTCCAGTGAAGTGCCGTATTGCATGGCATCGTCGAGCCGCTGAGCGGACACACCGACGATTGCCCTTGGGTGCAGCAGGTAGTTGGCCAGCACGCCCGCCGCCAGGGTGTCGCCATGCACGGCCTGCCAATTGCTGAGCTCACTGCTCTGGCGCCCGACATACAGGTTGTAACGCCAAGGTGCGTCGGTACTGCGCCAGTTGCCGGGCTTGTAGACGAATGCCTGGCTGCGCGAACTGACCTGGCCGTCCTCGACCAGACGTACTTCGACCTCGTAGATGCCGCCGGGCAGCACCTTGGTATCGAGGGTCTGCAACCCTGGCTGCACCGGCTGGCTGTTGATCAGCACACCGTTGCGGTAGATCTGCGCCACGGCCGGGCGGCTGGGTGTGACATGGATGGGCGTGGCACTGGGCGCGGCGCTGTCGATGAGCAGGCTGTCGCTGCTGCCGAACATCAGGCCCAGGGTCGTGTCAGGGCTGGCGCCCATCAGCCTGGGTTGGCGGGTCAGGCCCTGGGCGCTGGGGGTGAAGTACCCCAGGCGGTAGAAATGGTCCTCGACCAGGCGCTCGCCATACAGCTGGTCGACCCGGTAGCGGGTGCCCTCGCGGCTGTCGCTGCCGCGGTCGAGCTGGCCGTCGGCCAGGGCTGTCCACTGGCCGACACTGGCCTGGCCCTGCAAGGCGTAGCGGCCACTGGTGGCGACGCCATCATTGACCAGGTTGAGCTGGTTGCGCAGCAACAGGCCGTGGCTGCCCTGCTCCGGCAGGCGATGAAAACGTTCGGCAGTAGCGGCCACTTCGGCACGGTCGGTCAGCAGCGACAGCTGCGAATTGGCCAGGCTGTAATGAATCGCACGCAAGCCTTCCGGGCAGTCTGCCTGGCAGTCGCCCAGGGGCCTGCCATCGGCCAGGCGCTCACGCCAGCGTCGTCGCAGGCTCTCGGGCTCGCGGCTGTCGAAGGTTTCGGTGAATTCCAGCAACTGCACCTGCTGGTCGCGGCTGAGCACCACCATGGCATCACCGAGGTAACGGCCGTCCAGGTCGACCCGTACGGCCAACGGCACATCGAAGAAATGCGCCTCGAACTCGCGCGGCAGGCCTGCGACCGGCCCCAGGGCACTGGCCGCGCCATGACTCATGCCGGCCCACAAGGCCATGCTGGCAGCCAGTGGCAGCCAGCAGCGCAAGGCGGCGGAGGAGGAATGTCGGGACATGGGTATCGCTTACAGGCATGACCTGCCCGCCCCTCGCCGTTGACGAGGGCCCGGGCAGGCACTGGAGGTGAACGGAGCCTTAAGGGGCGGCGGTTTCGAAGATCATGCTGACCAGGCCCTGGTAGCTGCCTGGCTCATAACCGGTGCCTGGCGCCGGCTGGGCCTCGACCTGGAAACCGATGACCGCGCCCGGTGCCGCCTGGGTGGCACTGACCACTTCGGCCGGGGTGGTTTGCAACACGGTGTCACCGACCGTGACGTCCAGGCCAATGTTGTTGCTGCCGTTGGCGATCACTGCAGGCGATACCAGGTAGGCGCTGATCGGGCCGATGGTGCTTTTGACCTGCAGTTGCTTGCGAATCGGGTCGAGCTTGCCTTGAAAGGAATTCCAGGCCATTTCCTGCGGGTCGTTCATCCAGTTGCCACCCACCGGCTCGACGTAGAACGCGTCGGTGGGCACCTGGGCGACGATTTGCACCTGTTTCTCGATCGGGTCGACGGCATGGGCGGCGCCTGCGAACATCAGGGCCAGGGGAAGGGCGAGTAACGTGCGTTTCACGAATGGTTTCTCCTTGAAGGTAACAGGCCTGCCGGGGTGGCCCGGCGGGTGAGGAGAAGTATTCGGGAAGCATGGGGCGGGATAATCAGGAAGCTTCCGAGGGAGCTTCGGAAATTTCCGAGCGAAGGCAAAATGACACTGCACAATGCACAACGCCCCGACTGGCGGGGCGTTGTGTTTTTTGCGCTCTATGTCAGTGCGAGACCGCCCCGCTGGCCCCCAGGCCAGTTTGCGAGCGGACGAACTGCGGGAAGAACAGTGCGCGTTCGTTTTCAGCCGCCTTGGACTTGTCGGTGACCGAGAAGAACCAGATACCGACGAAGGCAATCAGCATCGAGAACAGCGCCGGGTACTCGTACGGGTAGATCGGCTTCTCGTGGCCGAGGATCTGCACCCAGATGGTCGGGCCAAGGATCATCAGTGTCACTGCACTCACCAGGCCCAGCCAGCCGCCGATCATGGCGCCGCGGGTGGTCAGCTTCTTCCAGTACATCGAAAGCAGCAGTACCGGGAAGTTGCAACTGGCGGCAATGGAGAACGCCAGGCCGACCATGAAGGCGATGTTCTGCTTCTCGAACAGAATACCCAGGCCGATCGCCAGCACGCCAAGGGCGATGGTGGTGATCTTCGAGACGCGGATCTCGTCCTTGTCGTTGGCCTTGCCCTTGCGCCATACGCTGGCGTACAGGTCGTGGGACACCGCCGAGGCACCGGCCAGGGTCAGGCCGGCAACCACCGCCAGGATGGTGGCGAACGCCACCGCCGAGATGAAGCCGAGGAAGATGCTGCCACCCACGGCATCGGCCAGGTGCACCGCAGCCATGTTGTTGCCGCCCAGCAGGGCGCCGGCGGCGTCCTTGAAGTCCGGGTTGGTGCTGACCAGCAGGATCGCGCCGAAGCCGATGATGAAGGTCAGGATGTAGAAGTAGCCGATGAAGCCGGTGGCGTAGAGCACGCTCTTGCGCGCTTCCTTGGCGTCGCTGACGGTGAAGAAGCGCATCAGGATATGCGGCAGGCCGGCGGTACCGAACATCAGCGCCAGGCCCAGCGAGAAGGCCGAGATCGGGTCCTTGACCAGGCCGCCCGGGCTCATGATCGCCTCACCCTTGCTGTGCACCTTGATCGCTTCGGAGAACAGGGTGTTGAAGTCGAAGCCCACGTGCTTCATGACCATCAGTGCCATGAAGCTGGCACCGGACAGCAGCAGTACGGCCTTGATGATCTGTACCCAGGTGGTGGCCAGCATGCCGCCGAACAGCACGTACAGGCACATCAGGATACCCACCAGGATCACCGCCACATGATAGTCCAGGCCGAACAGCAGCTCGATCAGCTTGCCGGCGCCGACCATCTGCGCGATCAGGTAGAACGCCACCACCACCAGCGAACCGGAGGCCGACAGGGTACGGATTTCCTTTTGCCCCAGGCGGTAGGAGGCCACGTCGGCAAAGGTGTATTTGCCCAGGTTGCGCAGGCGTTCGGCGATCAGGAACAGAATGATCGGCCAGCCGACCAAAAAGCCGATCGAGTAGATCAGGCCGTCGTAGCCGGAGGTGAACACCAGCGCGGAAATACCCAGGAACGACGCTGCCGACATGTAGTCGCCGGCAATCGCCAGGCCGTTCTGAAAGCCGGTGATCTTGCCGCCGGCAGCGTAGTAGTCGGCTGCCGACTTGTTGCGTTTGGAGGCCCAGTAGGTGATGCCCAAGGTGAAGGCGACGAAGGCCACGAACATGGCGATCGCTGCAACGTTCAGCGGCTGTTTCTGCACCTCGCCGGTCAGGGCATCGGCTGCCCACACGGCGGGTGCGAAAACGCCGCAGGCCAGTACGGCCAAGGCTTTGGTGTGACGAATCATTGTTGCGCCTCCTTGAGGATGGCCTTGTTCAGCTCATCGAACTCGCCGTTGGCGCGGCGCACGTAGATGGCGGTCAGGACGAATGCCGAAATGATCAGGCCGACGCCCAGGGGGATGCCCCAGGTAATCGACGACTCAGGGCTGAGCTTGGCGCCCAGCAGATGAGGACCGTAGGCGATCAGGAGGATGAAGGCGCAGTACAGGCCGAGCATGATCGCCGAGAGAATCCAGGCGAACCGTTCGCGTTTGGTCACCAGCTCCTTGAAGCGGGGGCTGTTTTGTATCGAGAGGTAAATGCTGTCGTTCATTGTTTTTGTCCTAGCAGCACAGATAGGGGATGGAACCCACACCGTCACTTTATGCTGCCTTTGAACGCCAACCAGACGACCTTAGTCTTAGATGCAACGGTGTTTTGCAGAATAGGTAACAAAGCGGGGCCGCTGTGCGGCCCTTTCGCGACACAAGGCCGCTCCTACAGCGCATAACGCCTGCAGGAGCGGCCTTGTGTCGCGAAGGGCTGCACAGCAGCCCCGCTTCGCAAAGTTTGATTCGTTACTTGCCAGTCCACTCCTTGACTCGGTCCGGATGCTTGGCCACCCAATCCTTCGCCGCCGCTTCAGGCTTGGCGCCTTCCTGAATCGCCAGCATCACCTCGCCAATTTCGTCCTTGGACTGCCAGCTGAACTTCTTCAGGAACTCGGCCACTTCCGGCGCCTTGGTCGCCAGTTCCTTGCTGCCGATGCTGTTGACCGTCTCGGCGGCACCATAAACGCCTTTGGGGTCTTCGAGGAACTTCAGCTTCCACTTGGCGAACATCCAGTGCGGCACCCAGCCGGTCACGGCAATGGACTGCTGCTTGCCGTAGGCGCGGCCCAGTTCGGCGGTCATCGCCGCGCCGGAGCTTGCCTGCAGCTTGTAGCCGGTAAGGCCGTAGTCCTTGATGGCCTGGTCGGTCTTGAGCATCACCCCGGAGCCTGCGTCGATGCCGACGATCTTCTGCTTGAAGCTTTCGTCGGTCTTGAGGTCGGTAATGCTGTTGGCCTTGACGTACTCCGGCACGATCAGGCCGATCTTGGCATCCTTGAAGTTGGCGCCGTAATCGACCACGTTGTCCTTGTTCTTGGTCCAGTACTCACCGTGGGTCACCGGCAGCCAGGCCGAGAGCATGGCGTCGAGTTTGCCGGTGGCCACACCCTGCCACATGATGCCGGTGGCCACGGCCTGCAGTTTGACGTCGTAGCCGAGCTTCTGCTTGATCACTTCGGCGGCCACGTTGGTGGTCGCCACGCTGTCGGCCCAGCCATCCACGTAACCGATGCTCACTTCTTTGGCCATGGCCTGCGCAGCGCTCATGGCCAATACCAGGGCGGTGCCCGCCCCCAGGAGTCGTCGCATTTTTTTCAAAGTTGCCATCAAAGCATCCCCTCGTCAGGTCTCGGAGATTGCATGATGTTCCTGCAACAAAGCGTGACCTGCTCCCACTGCGACCTGTACCCGATGCCTTTGCGACAGCACTGTGCCATTAGCGGCGTCTGCCTGCAGCATTCTGCGCGATCCTTGCATGCCAAAGGATTGGCGCCGGGCTACTATCTAACGTTTTGCGCCTGACGATGGACCGCCTGATGCCCAGCCCTGCCCGCCTGTTGCTGCCGCTGTACCTGTTCGCCTGCCTGCTTGCCCTTGCAGGGCTTGGGGCGCTCTGGTACACGCTCGGCAAGCCGATCCTGCTGCCGGACGCCGCCAGCCCCACGCACAAATTGCAGTGCGCCTCCTATACCCCGTTCGACAAGGACCAGTCGCCTTTCGACCAGCCTTTTCGCTTGCGCCCGGCGCGCATGGACGCCGACCTGGCGCTGTTGGCCGAACGATTTCAGTGCATCCGCACCTATTCCATGACCGGGCTTGAAGCGATTCCGGCACTGGCGCGCAAGCATGGCCTGAAGGTGATGCTCGGGGCTTGGGTCAATGCCAACCCGGTCGATACCGACAAGGAAGTGGATTTGCTGATCGCCGCCGCCAACGCCAACCCGGACGTGGTCAGTGCGGTGATCGTGGGCAACGAAGCGCTGTTGCGCAAGGAAGTGACCGGCGAGCGCCTGGCCGCGCTGATCGGCAAAGTGAAAAGCCAGGTCAAGGTGCCGGTGACCTATGCCGATGTCTGGGAGTTCTGGCTACAGCACCCGCAGGTGGCGCCAGCGGTGGACTTCCTGACCATTCACCTGTTGCCCTACTGGGAGGACGACCCGCGCGGTATCGACGATGCCCTGGCGCATGTCGCTGATGTGCGCCGGGTGTTCGGCACGCGCTTTGCGCCCAAGGATATCTTCATCGGCGAGACCGGCTGGCCCAGCGAAGGCCGCCAGCGCGAGACGGCTGTGCCCAGCCGGGCCAACGAGGCACGCTTCATCCGCGGTTTCGTCGCCATGGCCGAGGCCAATGGCTGGCACTACAACCTGATCGAAGCCTTCGACCAGCCTTGGAAGCGCGTCAGCGAAGGCGCGGTGGGCGGCTACTGGGGCCTGTACGATGCCGACCGGCAGGACAAAGGCGTACTCGAGGGCCCTGTGAGCAACCTGCATTACTGGCCCCAGTGGTTGCTGGCAAGCGCGGTGTTGATGGCAGTGATGCTGGTGTTCGCTGGGCGCCCTGGCACCGCGACCGGGGCGTTGCTGTTGCCGTTGCTGGCGGCGTTTGGCGCTGGCTGCCTGGGGCTGTGGGGCGAATTGATGCGGACCCACGCAAGGTTTGCCGGGGAGTGGCTGTGGGCGGCGTTGCTGGCGGGGTTGAACCTGATGGTACTGGCCCATGCGGTACTTGCGTTGGCGCGCCGGGCTGGCTGGCGGGAGCGTGTGTTTGCCTGGCTCGAGGCGCGCGCAGGGTGGCTATTGCTGGCGGCAGGCTTTGCCGCGGCAGTGAGCATGCTGGCGATGGTGTTCGACCCGCGTTATCGCAGTTTCCCTACCGCGGCGTTGGCGTTGCCGGCGCTGGTTTACCTGCTGCGCCCGGTGGTGGCAGCACGGGCGGAGGTGGCGTTGCTGGCGTTTATCGTCGGGGCTGGCGTGATGCCGCAGTTGTACAGGGAAGGGCTGGAGAATCAGCAGGCCTGGGGGTGGGCGGTGGTCAGTGTGCTGATGGCTGCGGCGTTGTGGCGGAGTTTGCGGGTGCGCAAGGCTTGATAACGAGGTGCCGGCGAATGGGCTGCATGGCAGCCCCTGTCAGCTGCGACGCGCTTGCCGTACCAGCCGTAACCCCGCCAGCACCACCGCAAATACAGCAATGCTGGCGGTATACAGCACCAGCGCCGGGATGCCGAACACCAGCGCCAACACCGCCAGCCACCAACCGCTGCGCCCGCCAAGCACCTGCGCCAGCAACGCCAGCGCAAGCCCGGCCCAGGCCATCACCTGAAAGTGAATGCCCAGCCCCAGCATCGAGCGCACCTGGCACTGCCAGTGCTCACCCGGTACGGCGCACAGGCCGACCCACTGCGCATCTTCCATCAACCCGTAGCGCACGCCGTAACTGGCAGCCAGCCACAAGGCGAGAAACAGCAAGAGCAGCGCAGCCGGCAAGGTACGAGACATCCCGTTCTCCAATAGCAGTAATCGAAACGATCCATGATCGCCCAAGGCCCGTTGTAAGGCAAAATCACAATCTGCAGCTATGTTGCAGATAACAAGCACACCAAAGGCCACCGCACTTGGCAACTTTGCCAAGGCACTTGTGGTCCTAGCCTGCGTAGCGCAGTACCTTGCTCGCGTTCTTTCTGGGGGATTACATGCTTCGATATTGGCGCCTAGCCGCCCTTCTTGGCGGCCTGCTCATGGCTGTGGCCGCTTCTGCGCGCGACATCGACGCCGCAACCTACGGCTTCCCCTTGACCAACCCGTTCGAGGCGACGATCGCCACGACGCCGCCCGATCAGCGCCCGACGCTGCCCAGCGACGACGAGATCGACCAGAGCGACTACAGCCTCAATTTGCGCCCGGAGCGTGAATTCACCCTGCCCGACAACTTCTGGGCAGTGAAAAAGCTCAAGTACCGCCTGGCTCGCCAGGACCATGAAGCGCCGCTGATCTTCATCATCGCCGGCACCGGCGCGCCGTATTCGAGCACCATCAACGAATACCTGAAAAAACTGTTCTACCAGGCCGGTTACCACGTGGTTCAGCTGTCGTCGCCGACCAGCTACGACTTCATGAGCGCCGCCTCGCGCTTCGCCACCCCGGGCATCAGCCGGGAAGACGCCGAAGACATGTACCGGGTGATGCAAGCCGTACGTGCCCAGCACCCGCGCCTGCCGATCAGCGAGTACTACCTCACCGGCTACAGCCTGGGTGCGCTGGACGCGGCGTTCGTCAGCCACCTGGATGAAACCCGCCGCAGCTTCAACTTCAAGCGTGTGCTGCTGCTCAACCCGCCGGTCAACCTGTACACCTCGATCAACAACCTCGACAAACTGGTGCAGACCCAGGTCAAAGGCATCGACCGCAGCACCACGTTCTATGAGCTGATGCTGGAAAAGCTCACCCGCTATTTCCAGGACAAGGGCTACATCGACCTCAACGAGGCGCTGCTGTATGACTTCCAGCAGTCGCGCCAGCACCTGTCCAACGAACAGATGGCGATGCTGATCGGCACGTCGTTCCGCTTTTCGGCGGCCGATATCGCCTTCACGTCGGACCTGATCAACCGCCGTGGCCTGATCATCCCGCCGAAGTACCCGATCACCGAGGGCAGCAGCCTTACGCCGTTCTTCAAGCGTGCCCTGCAGTGCGACTTCGACTGTTACATGACCGAGCAGGTGATCCCGATGTGGCGCGCCCGCACCGACGGCAACAGCATCCTGCAACTGGTCAACCAGGTGAGCCTGTACGCGCTGGAGGACTACCTGCGCGACAGCCCGAAAATCGCCGTGATGCACAATGCCGATGATGTCATCCTCGGCCCTGGCGATATCGGCTTCCTGCGCAAGGTGTTCGGCGAGCGCCTGACCCTGTACCCCCATGGCGGCCATTGCGGCAACCTCAACTACCGCGTCAACAGCGACGCCATGCTGGAGTTCTTCCGTGGTTAACAAATTCCTCTTCGCCACCGCCCTGCTGGTTGCCGGCAATGCCCTGGCCGCGGAAACTGCGCCGCGCACCAGCGTGATCGAGTCCGATCCTCAAGTAACCGCCGAACCCTTGGCCCCCGAAGCCGACGGCTTCACCGACCCGCTGCGCGAGCTGAAATTCAACCCAGGCCTGGACCAGCGCGAATTCGAGCGCTCCACCCTGGCGGCGCTCAACATCTACGACCCGCTGGAGTCGCTGAACCGGCGCATCTACCACTTCAACTACCGCCTGGACCAGTGGGTGCTGCTGCCGCTGGTGGATGGCTACCAGTACGTGACGCCCAGGTTCGTGCGTACCGGGGTGAGCAATTTCTTCAACAACCTGGGCGATGTGCCGAACCTGTTCAACAGCGTGCTGCAGCTCAAGGCCAAGCGTTCGGCAGAGATCACCGCACGGCTGATGTTCAATACCATCATCGGTGTGGGTGGGCTATGGGACCCGGCGACCAAGATGGGCCTACCGCGCCAGAGCGAGGATTTTGGCCAGACGTTGGGGTTCTATGGCGTGCCTGATGGGCCATACATCATGCTGCCGGTGCTTGGGCCATCCAACCTGCGCGATACCACCGGGGTGGTGGTGGATTACGCTGGCGAACAGGCGATCAATTACCTGAACATGGCCGAGGTCAGCACCGATCATCCGGAAATCTTCCTGCTGCGCGCGGTGGACAAGCGTTACACCACCAAATTCCGCTATGGCCAGCTCAACTCGCCGTTCGAGTATGAGAAGGTTCGGTATGTGTACACCCAGTCGCGCAAGTTGCAGATTGCCGAGTAACGTGCTGCCTGCACAACCGCTGTAGGAGCGGCCTCGTGTCGCGAAAGGGCCGCACAGCGGCCCCAGGTTTTCAGCGGCGCTGCAACTATCGATGGGGCCGCTTTGCGGCCCTTTCGCGACACAAGGCCGCTCCTACGCGCCGCGTAGGTTCGATTACACCCCCAGAAACTGCTCCAGCTCCCGCCGCTTGGCCAGCGCATCCCGCCGCCCCA
>NZ_MOMO01000277.1:0-784 GCF_009933855.1 Pseudomonas sp. SG-MS2
CCCATCAGTTCCGAAGCTTGCTCCCGGGCATCCTGGCAGGGAATGCCGGCTTCGATGCGAAACAGTGGATGGGTCTGGTTTTCACCTTGAAAGAACGTGGTCTTGCCTACAGTGGTTTTTACGTTCGGCTCATCGCTAGTCATTGATCTCTCCCAAGCATCCAGGGCCTGGGCGGGCACCTTCGCGGGTAAGCTGCGCCCTTTGTCGCGACACCGGCCTCACTCAATGCCGCGCACCTGTGGCAGCCGGCTTGCCGGCGATAGGGCCAGCCCAGGCAACACAGGGTTGTCGATTTAGTGCAGCGTTCGCGGCTCAGCCGGCATCTGGACCTGAATCAATGCCGCCTCGAGCAGCACACGCAGCGACTCGAGTTCATGTGTCGACGCCANCATCAGGGCCGACGCAGGCGACCGCGGCTGAACCAGCATTGCCTGATGCGTAACGGCTAGCGCGCAGTTAGCGAAGTCTGCGGCCTGGATGAGAGTGTCTTCGAGAGAGTGAAGGGCGTGGGGTGGATCGGGGACTATCTTTAACATTCCTATATCTCCAGAGGAAGCGCACCTATCCTGCTGTCAAACAGTTTGGGTGGCAGCTGTGTGCAGGTTGACAGACCGGCGGACATAGGAAGTTCCGGCGCACGCAAGCGTGCCCCACACACAGCCGCCATTGAAGGCGCTGCCTACCTACATACCGTTACGGCCTGTCAAAGCCATGTCGCTGACGTGCAGCAACAGGCCGAGACTAGAGCGCCAGCAGGGCGACCGCAACGGAAAACAGGCGGCTG
>NZ_MOMO01000027.1:0-3263 GCF_009933855.1 Pseudomonas sp. SG-MS2
GGCGGCGTCCTGCATGGGCCGGTTCTCGGGGGCAGTGCGCGAGTTGAAGGTACCGCCGATACGGCCTGCGGCGATTTCTTCGCGGATCTTGTCGCGTGGCATCTCCGGGCCGATGCTGATCAGGCGCAGCTGGCCGATCTTTTCAGCCTCGGTCATCTGGCTGATCAGATGCTCGATGAATGCCTGCTTGTCCTGCAGGGGCGGGGCGGTGGGGGCGGCAAGGGCCGCCTGGCTGGCAAGGCCCAAGGCCAGGCCCAGCAAAGACAGTTTCATCATGAATTCCGTTGTCGAGGCCTGTGCCGTATCCACGGTGATACGCGCGCGGCCGAAGTTTTCAGGCGGCTATTGTTGTACGATTCACCGGCATTAATTCCAGCGGCGGATTATGCCTGATTATGGCGCTCGCTGAGGATCACCCGAGTGCCGGGACAACAACTATAAAAACGATCAGAGACCGAAGGCATGACTTCCCTCGACGAATACGAGCAGCGTCAGATCGCTGAGGCCATCGCGCGCGTGGAACGGCGCACCGATGCCGAGCTGGTGACCGTGCTGGCCCGGCGTGCCGATGATTACGCCTACCTTCCACTGTTCTGGGCCGCCGTGCTGGCGCTGGTGGTGCCTGGCCTTTTGCAGCTGCTGCTGGGCTGGCCCGTTGGGCACGGGCTGCTGGTGGCCAACCTGCTGCTGTTCATCGGCTTTTGTGCGCTGCTACGTACCCCACGCCTGAACGCCTGGTTGGTCCCCCCTGCGCTGCGCCGCTGGCAGGCATCGCGCCTGGCCCGGCAACAGTTTCGCGAGCAGAAACTGCATTGCACGGCCAAGGGGGCTGGGGTGCTGATCTTCGTGGCCGAGGCGGAGCTGCATGTGGAGATCCTGGTCGATCAAGGTATCGATTGCCACCTCGATGCACACTCGCGTGCGGTGATTGGTGCCCGCTTCGCCGAACAGGTGCGCCAGGGCCGTACCTTGCAGGGGTTTGTCGAGTGCATCGAGGCCTGCGGTGAACGGCTGTGCGAGCACGTGCCACGCACCCACGCACGCAACGAGCTGCCGAACCGTCTGGTGATTCTAGAGTGAACCACGCCCATCGCGAAAACCTTCGCCTGGGCCAGGCATCAACGTAGAATGCGCGGCATTGCGCAACGCGCTCACCGCTATCCGAGGCACCTGTTTTCCATGTCCGCCAGTACTTCCGCTTCTATCGCGCCGGACGCGCGCGCCCAGTTTCTCGACCTGCTGAGCGCTGCCTTGCACGGCAATACCCTGGTCAAACTGGTGCTGGCGCGCCATGTCGGCGAGGACCAGACCCTGCAGCGGATCATCGCCAAGCCGGTGCAGGTAAAAGGGCAGCCCAACCTTTCGTTGGTCTACCGCCACCAGACCCGCGACATCACCCGCAACGTGCCGGTGGACCAGGCCCAGGCACTGATCGCCGAGCTTCTGCCGCAGAGCTTTCGCAACGCCCACCTGTTCGACGCCGACGGCGAAGTGCAACTGACCTTCAGCAAAAAGGGCAAGCCGATGCTCCAGCGCCACGGTGCCCAGGCGCCGCGCGAGGCTGCTGCCAGCACGGGCCACGACCGCGAGAAGAAGCGTTACCTGGAACTGTCGCGGCCCTTCCTGCGTGATCTGGGCGTGACCGACGCACAGGGTGCGCTGATCCCGTCCATGTCGCGCAAGTGGAAGCAGATCAACAAGTTCGTTGAAGTGTTCGATCACGCACTGGCCAATGCGCCGGTGCCGGCTGACCAGGTGCTGCGGGTGGCCGATTTCGGTTCAGGCAAGGGCTACCTGACCTTCGCCATGCACGACTACCTGAGCAACAGCCTGGGCCGCGCAGCCCAGGTGACTGGGGTGGAGCTGCGTCAGGACATGGTCGATTTGTGCAATGCAGCGGCTTCGCGTCTGGAGCATCCGGGCCTGGAGTTTCAATGCGGTGACGTGCGCAGCGTAGTACCCGAGGCCATCGAGGTGATGATCGCCCTGCATGCCTGCGACATTGCCACCGATTACGCGATCCACACCGGAATCCGTTGCAACGCTGCGATCATCATGTGCTCGCCGTGCTGTCACAAGCAGATTCGCCCGCAACTGCACAGCCCGGGCTTGCTGCAGCCGATGCTGCAATACGGCCTGCATCTGGGGCAGCAAGCCGAGATGCTCACCGACAGCTTGCGCGCGCTGTATCTGGAAGCCTGTGGTTACGAGACCAAGGTGTTCGAGTTCATCTCGCTTGAGCACACCAACAAGAACAAGATGATTCTTGCGGTGAAGCGCAAGCAGCCCGTAGCGGCGCAAGCGCTGCTGGAAAAGATTGCGCAACTGAAAGCGTTTTATGGGGTGCAGGAGCATTGCCTGGAGACGTTGTTGCGCAACGACGGGTTGATTCCCCCCATCTCAGCGTAAGTCGGCTGTGGCGCTCGTCCCCGAGCGCCTGTCAGTGTTCTGCATGCACTGGCATCTTTATCGCGTACTCCGCCAACCCCAACGGATGCGTACCCGCATCAAAGAAATGCAGCGCTGTCCCCGCCAGATCACCAAAGCGGTCCACAAAGTGCTGCTTCTGATTGACCACCGAAGCCTCGCTCAACGGCCGTATGGCAATCGAAAGATGGCGCGGCCGCGCCTGGCGAATCGCTTCGAGCAAGTGCTGGTCACTGCTGTCCAGGTGCTGCCCGAACAGGCATAGCCCCTGGTTTTCCTGGGCCAGCTGGCCCAGGCACCAAGCCAGGTAGTCCGAGTTGCGGATGGCGCGCAGTTTTTCGTCACTGCGGTCTTCGTTGACGAACAGTGGTACTTCACCCGGAATGTTCACGGCGAAGCCGTCCAGCAGCTCGGCGCTTTCGGCGCTGCGCTGACGGGTGGTACCGTCGGGCAGCTTGAGCAGGTGCAGGCCGCCGTGCAAATGCAGCACGCGCGTCCCTTCGCTGCGGGTGCGGCGTACGTCGAAGAAGCCTTGCTCATCGAACAGCGTGGCGACGCCCTGGGGTGCGTGCTGCACTGCCCAAGGCAGGATCAGGTCGTAGTTGCTGGTATAGACACTGCGGTAGCCGCGCAAGGCTTGGTTGATCGATGCCAGGGTTGTCGCTGGCATCTTTGGCCATGGCAGGTGCACGGTACGCACGGCGTGGATCAGCGCTTCCTTGATCGAGTAGTAGCGGTTCAGCGGCGCGGTGGAGTTGATCGCCAGGGCGGCGTTGGCGCGCACAGTCTGGTTCAGCGTGCTCAGCACCGGCTCGAACAATTCAGTGCCCAAGGAC